>CAJWYZ010000132.1 GCA_913049525.1 uncultured Fidelibacterota bacterium
TTAGACTCAAATTATCTATATTTATTCTTGCAATTTCAATATTCCAATTCGGATGTGGTGGGAAAAAAAATGCTGATCCAGACCCTCAGATTGAAACACCAGTCCAAACAGAAATCACCAATATATTTACTGACAGTGCAGCGGTTGTTCAATCAAATAAATTTTTTAAGCTGGAACAATCTATGGAAGATATTCAAAAAGAAGTTGAAATTCTTCGGAATAAAGTGATGAATTATGGGTATAATCCACCTGATTCGGATTACACCACACAATTGAAAGCACTCATTGACAATCCTCCACCTGCCCATAAAATATCGTTGGAAAATGGTTCCATTATTGAGGGTACTATTGAAAAAGATAACGTAGAATATCTTCTGGTAAATACAGAAGTGGGTTTATTGACATTAAATAAATCTGAAATATTAGGTATCGAAGATTTAATACTCCCCACACCAGAATTGGTTTTCATTGGCCACGGGCAAGAAGAAACATTTGAATCGTTCAGATTATTTAGTGGGAAGGTTATGAACCAAGGAAATCGGAGGGGAGATTTTGTAAGAGTAATTTATAGTTTATGGGGAGAAAATACCCAGCTTCTAGGTTCAGACTCCACATTTATCGAGGGTTCTCAAATTATTTACAAATCTGGCATTGTTACCGACTCAGTTTTAGAACCCAATCAATCTGCAAAATTCAATTTAAAGGTTGCTATACCAGATTCCATCTCTGTTACTTATGTCACCCGAGATGTCCGCTGGGAAATGTTTGATTAATAATTCAAAGGTTTACTTCTGTCTTTACCTTTAATTTTTCCCTATGGCAATCAAAGTATTTTTCTCTATTTTATTATTAATAATTGTTCAATCTTGCGGACAAGAAAATCACGTTCGGACATACCGTCTTCCAAAACCTGAGAAGTCCTCTCAAAAACAGAAAGTAGAAACTCCAACATCTGGCTTTAGCTGGGAAAAACCTGAGAATTGGATACCATCTGCAGGATCAAATATGCGTTTGGCAAGTTTTGATGTGCCATTCTCTGATGCAAAGGGCGATTTGTCCCTTATTAAATTATCTGGAACGGGAGGAGACCTTGAATCCAATATAAATCGCTGGAGAGGTCAACTTGGCCTGGCTTCACAGTCACTTTCAGAAATGAAGAAAAATATAACTACTAAAGAAGGTAAGCTTGGGAAATATCAACTAATTAAACTATTTAATAACCAAAGTAATTCTGCATTTCTCTGTGCTATTATGCCCGTGGGGAGTCAAACCTTATTCGTAAAATTATCTGGTGGACTAACTGGAATTCAGGAATCAGAAACCGATTTTATATCTTTTTGTTCATCTATCGACTTTTTAGAATAATTTATTCTTTCCTCTATTAAATCTCTATGAACAAAATAGCTAATTTTTTTAAACATCCGAAGATCTTTGTCATCACTATAATTTGGATGATGGTTCTTGTTGTATTGGGCACAATTGAACAAAAACATTTTGGCTTATTTGCTGTTCAAGAAAGATACTTTTCATCGTGGGTCATTTGGTTTTCATTATTCCCCATGCCCGGAGGCCGCCTTACTTTAATTATCATGTTAATAAATTTGTCATTCTTCTTTTTTAATAAAAGTATATGGAAATTGAAAAAACTTGGGATTGTAGTTTTACATTTTGGGGGCATTTTACTTTTGGTTGGCGGAGGATTAACCGCCATGTTTAGTTCTGAAGGGAATATGGTGATTGAAGAGGGCGATAAATCCAACCATATAGAAGATTATCATTATATGGAATTGGCAATTATCAATACATCTGCAGTTGATTTTGATGAGTTTACAATTTTTGATCAACCACTATTGATAAAAAACAATATTTTAACCCATGAGAATTTAAATTTTGAAATCGAAATATTAAATTATCTGGAAAATTGTGAGCTAGATAAAAGGACTTCCTCTCCGGCAATCCAATATAAAGGTATGTTGAAAAATTTTATGCTGAAGGAATTAAAGCCAGAAAAGGAAGATAATTGGAACCGTCCCGGAATTATTTATAAGATAAGTAATTCAGGAACAAGTACAGATGGAATGTATGGAATCTTTTTGGGTCAGCCTGTTGTTCAAACTATTTCTGTAAATGACAATAACTATACTATTGTACTCCGGCGTAAACGCACCTATCTCCCCTTTTCAATTGGCCTTATAGATTTTAAGAAAATTCTGCACCCGGGAACTGATATTCCAAAAAGTTACAGCTCTGATATAATTCTCACAGAAAATCGAGCGGTTCGGAAGATTCTCATTCAAATGAACAAACCTTTAAGACATAAGGGATACACTTTCTTCCAGTCATCATTTATCGAAGGACCAGATGGTGAAACAACCGTACTTGCAGTAGTTAAAAATTATGGGCGCCTCTTTCCATATATTTCAAGCATCATCATGTGTGTTGGACTATTATTTCATATGTTTCAAAAATTGCCTGACCTATTCAGAAAATCAAGAGAAAAGATTGCAGTATGAAATTCTATAGTCTAATATTTTTATTCATTTTATCAATATGTGCAATTCTATTGCCCAGAGATTTTGACCACCGGGATATTCCCATTCATGAAAATGGCCGCATTAAACCACTGGATACCTTTGTGAAAAACCAACTGCTGCTCATTTACGGTAAACGGTCTATTAAACAAAATGCATTGCCAGGAGAATTAAATTCGGAAGGATTATCAGCATTAGATTGGTTTTTTGATATTGCTTTACACCCTGATGAGGGAGATAAATACAGAATCTTCAACATCAGCAACCCTGAGGTGGTGGCGAGCCTGGGACTTGACTGGGATCCGGAACATTTATATAATCAAACAGAAGTATTAACCGGGCTGAAAAATCAGATTCATTATATCACAACTATCCAGAGAAAACCAGAAGCTGAACTCACCCAGTTTGATACACAAATGCTGAAGGTTTACAGTAATGCAATCCAATACCAGACGCTCAGTTATAGCCTTTCCTGTTTGCTTCCTTCAATACAAATTCATAATGAAACAATTGCCCAATCTCTATCTGTAAATCCGGGAGATAAACTCAGCTATTACCAATTAATGAGAAAGGCAAATAAACTGAGTCCTTTAATGGAAAGATTGATCAACCGAGATAAAAATAAATGGTCAGAATCAGACTATGAATTGCAACATGTCATGGGTGTTTTAAATGAAATAGATCAGGATAAATTCGCCCGAATTTTGAAAATAATCCCTTCTGAAAGTGGAAAACAGAATGAAGAATGGCAGTCTCCCTGGGAATTAATGGAAAGTAGAATGATCGGTCCAAATCAGGAAAAATTACTTCTAACTCTGGAATCGTTTTTAAAATTCCGGATTGATAATGATTCCATAAAAAGTGATTCTCTATTAGCAGAATATGAAAAACTGCTTTCCCTCCAATTTAAGGGGTTAATCAACCTAGATAATGTTAAATTGGAAACATGGAAAAACAAAGCAAATCTGTTCTATAAAAGCATTGCATTTTACATTTTGGCTTTTCTCCTCTTAGTAATTTCATGGATGACAACACCAAGATTGCTCAGGCGAATTTCATTTGCCTGCTTGCTGGGCGGATTGACATTTCATTTTTATGGGATCCTTTTACGCATCATAATAATGCAGAGGCCCCCTGTCTCAACATTATATGAGAGTATCATTTTTGTCGGCCTTATAGGGGTCATCTGTGCATCGCTTTTGGAATATAATCGCAAAGATGGAATGGGTATTTTCATTGGTGCCATTGTTGGAGGGGTACTCCATTTTGTAGGGCTCGGGTATGCAAACGATGGTGATACCCTGGGAATGCTGGTAGCTGTGCTAAATTCTAATTTCTGGCTGGCTACCCACGTCACTACCATTACCATTGGGTATGGCGCATCTCTTTTTGCAGGGTTACTGGGGCATATATATTTACTTCAGTCAATCCGAATTCCATTTGATAAAAAGT
>CAJWYZ010000133.1 GCA_913049525.1 uncultured Fidelibacterota bacterium
AGTGGATTTCGTTATGGGTCCAATGCTAGAGAATTTTCTTTAGCCGGAGCTCTTATTGCAGATAAAACGCCTGGATTTTATGCTTTTTCAAATCCTGCCTTACTTCAATTTACAAGGTCAAATCAAGTTGGGGTTTCTTTCCAAAATATGTCTCTAGACCGATCCATAAAGAGCTTCAGTTTTGCCAAACGACTTCCGCCAAACGCTGGTGTAGGTCTAGCCCTACTCCAATCTGGAACCGATAACATTCAAGGTAAAAATTCAATGAATCAAGACACAGAATTATTTTCATCGAGTGAAATTGAAGGTATTATCTCTTTTGGTGTTGGCCTTGGTTCAAAATTTGCACTTGGGATTAATATAAAAGCATTTTTTACAACAATATATGAGGATTATAAGGGCAACGGAATTTCTGGCGATATTGGATTTATTTATAAATTCAATCGGCACTTATTTATAGGGGGAATAATAAAAAATCTGAATGCCAGCTATAATTGGAAAGTGATAATTGGAGAAGATGAGCGCTCCTATGAAGAAAATTTTCCTCTAGAATATTCAATGGGATTGGCATATTCAGGAATAAAAGGAGTCTCATTATTTATTCAAGAGGATATCATGGTTACTCCCAATGATGATGTAAATTATCGTACCCGGATTGGCAGTGAATATAAGCTGAAGAATAAAATAAAACTCCGGGGAGGGTTAAAACAGTCGCGTGGCGCCGTGCCGGAAGGAACAAAAATTGATGGAATCAATTTAAAACCAACCTTTGGTATAGGTGCTCCATTAAAAGTGTGGCAGAAACAGTATATTCAACTGGACTATGCTCTGGATCTAGGAAGTGTTGGGGAGGGACTGAGTCATTTATTCAGCTTTTCTCTGAAATTTTAATTTATGAAACGTAATTTTATCTTATCAATTTTACTTATAAGTAGCAACTGGGCTATTGGCCTGCAGGGTCTAATTATTCCTCAGAATGGGAAAATCCTCTCTACAGCTGGCACTGGAATTGCTGGGGATATCCATCCTGCATTGAATCCTGCAATGGGACTATCAAGCCATTCATATATGCAATTTTCACTTAATAATTGGCTGGGTGATGTAAGTGGCGGTCAGACCCTTTTTCACTGGGGAAATGAAATCCCCAAACAGCTGAGCATTCAAACCTGGAATGCAAAAGATCTTGAATTATGGGGAGATTCACCGGGTGACAGTCCTATGGGAACATTTGGTGTTCATTATGTATCGGCAGCTTACAGTATGAGCCACCATTTTAATACACCATATCGTTTTGGATTTCGTTTGCAAACCAACTATTCCCATTTATTTACAGAGTCCCTGTCCGGAATTACTCTGGATGTTGGTACCACTATCCCAATAGGCACATCTATTACACTTGGTGGAGTTATTCGTAATCTGGGTTATGAATTTAAGAATAACCTTCGGGCAGACCTCCCCGTGGAAGCTGGTATCGGTGCAACTGTAAAACTACCAATTGTTAAGGCATCAATCCTCACAGATCTACTGTACAATAGCATTAATGGGCAGGAATTACGTGCCGCTATCAGCACCAACTATAAATGGATGAATATTAATGCGGGCACTTCAATTTCTAAAAACAGAAATGCAAAAGCAATGGGATTTTCATTAAACTACCGCAGATGGAAAATTAATTACGGCATCTATTTTCATGAAACTGCTGTCTTGGGCATACCCCAGTTCCTGGATGTTCGTCTTTATCTGTAATGCCCCCCTTTAATTCTAAGCAAAAACCAAAACCTCCTCTTTTACGCCTTATATTTTCTGCATTCATTGGTGTATTTCTTGGTCTCCTTATTTTTTCAGATTCTGAAAGCAGATCCTTTCTTTTAAAACCATCCATAAAGGGTACTATCTGCTTGGTTATTGATGATTTTGGATTTGCATTCAATTCAGATGTAGAAGATTTTTTACACCTGAATAAAAATATTACCGCAGCAATAATACCCGGTACTCCCTATGCAGCAACGATTGGTCAATATGCGCATCAAAACGGTATTGAAACCATCATTCATATGCCCATGGAGTCTCATGAAGAGGATAATACTGAATATGCGGTTTCGCTCAATGAAAAACTAAATGCGGCATTAGTAGATGAAAGAGTTCGCTTTGCATTTGAAGAAATTCCCACAGCTTTGGGGATGAACAATCATCAGGGTTCTAAAGCCACAGAAAGTTTACAACTTATGAAGGACCTCGCTCGTACATTAAAAAAAATGGATAAGTTTTTTTTGGATAGTTACACTAATCCTGAGAGTAGAGGATATATTACCATGAGACGCTATGGTGTCCCCACCCAATTACGGCAAGTTTTTCTTGATCATGGTGAATCCCCACGTCAAATCAAATCAAACTTAGATAGTTTGGTGGCACTATCGCATGAAATGGATATTGCAGTTGGGATTGGTCATGTAAAGCCAATTACACTAGAGGTGTTACAAAGAGAACTCCCACGCTTGGAATCAGAGGGGTATAGATTTATTAGACTTAGTCAGGCGGTGCGGTAATTTTATAATCTGCATTAGAGTAATATAAAATTTATAATAAACTAGAGATTTAGATAGTTAGTATTTTTTCCCCTACTTCCCTAATTCTGTTTTTCTTACTCCTGAACCTCTAATTTAGCAAAATACTCTCTTGCCGCCTGCATAACTTTTGGCGCCAATATGAGGGTAGATATCATTGTGGGAATTGCCATAACGGCAAACATACCATCAACATAATTTACTACAATATCAATGGACATAACGGCTGCAAGTATCAGGCTTAAAGTATAAACAATCCTATAAGGATGCTTCCATGTATTTCCAAAAAGAAAGGCAGCACATTTGGAGCCATAATAGGAATACCCAATAATGGTTGTAATGCTGAATATGGTTACAATAAACATAAGTAAAGGTTGACCAAATCCTGGCAGGCCTATACCAAAGGCTGCAGAAGTCATTAAAATTCCATTCAAATTTGGATCTGTCCAAACTCCTGTTGAGAGAATAATAAATCCCGTAACTGAACAGACGATGATGGTATCGATGAGTGGACCTATCATAGCTACCAAGCCCTCCCGCACCGGTTCTTTGGTAATGGCAGCACCGTGAGCCATAGCTTCAGTACCAATTCCTGCTTCGTTAGAGAAGGCAGCACGGCGAATACCGGTAATAATCACAGCGCCGATAGAGCCCCCCAATACTGCCTCACCGGTAAATGCATCCCGGATTATGAGTAGCAAAATATCATCCAGTTGAGAAAAATTACTGATAATAATAAAAATTCCACAGAGCATATATATTACCACCATGGATGGAACCAGCTTTGCTGCAACTTGTCCAATCCTGCGAATTCCACCAAAAATAACTGCTGAAATAATTCCAGCCATACTGATCCCTACTAATAATTTACCTAAAAATGGATTTGCACTAAACCATCCCAGAGGAGTAAAAACCTGTTCTTGTATTAGCTGGGTTAATTGGTTTGCCTGAAAGAGAGAAAAACAACCGAAGAGTCCTGCAATGCCAAATAAATATGCCAAAAAATGAAAGGCGGGGGGAAGGCCCTCTTTAATTACATACATGGGGCCCCCTTGCACCTCGCCGTCTTCATCTTTTCCTCTATACATTATTGCCAATGTGCAGGTAAAAAATTTGGTTGCCATTCCTACAATTGCACTCATCCACATCCAGAAAAGTGCGCCGGGACCACCAGTGTGAATGGCTATTGCCACACCGCTGATATTTCCCATTCCCACAGTACTTGCCAAGGCGCTGGATAATGCCTGAAAATGATTTATCTGCCCGGGGTCATTAGGGTCATCATATTTCCCTAATAAAATATTGAAGCCATGCTTCACATACCGAAAGGGAATGAAGCGGCAATAAAAAGTGAAAAATAATCCACCTCCTATGAGGAGTATCAATAGAGGAGGTC
>CAJWYZ010000134.1 GCA_913049525.1 uncultured Fidelibacterota bacterium
TATTAATTAATTTACCGCCTAGTACAAATTACAACTATCGAAGTGCCGGTAGCATTTATCCTGCAACCGGAATATTGGTAATAGGTACTATCCTGAGAAATCAGGGCTTTGCAGTGCAGGTTATTGATGGCACGCTAAAGAACGATTATATTAAAAGGACAATGGATTCTGTAGATAATGGTGTTGTGATGGTTGGCTTTTCAGTAATGACCAGCCAGGTTCCTTTGGCGTTGGACCTATCAAAATCAATAAAAGCGAGGCATCCAGATATTCCAATAATATGGGGAGGGATTCATCCGATTCTTTTTCCTGAACAGACTCTCAGGAATTCTAATATTGATTTAGTGGTTACAGGTGAAGGATCTAAAACTATACTGCATTTGATTGATTATATTAACGGAAGGATAAGCTTGCAGCAGGTACGGGGAGTAGGATATAAAAATGCTCTTGGGGTTGTAGCTTTGAATGAACCGAGTGAAGAGGATGATATAAATGATTTTCCACATATTGATTATAGCATACTTGATGACGTTGGGTTTTATTTAAGTTCAAAAAGCGTTTATCAGAGAGAGATTACTACTAATAACAATGAAAACTTAGCCGTTATGCCGGTCTTAACTGGTCTTGGCTGCTGTTACAAGTGTCAATTCTGCATAAATGTAATTTTGGAAAGGAGATACAGATATAGAACAGCAACTTCAATAATTGAAGAAATCAAAAAACTTAAAGAGAAATACAGAGCAAATACTTTTATTTTTTACGATGAAGATTTTTTTATTAATAAGAAGAGGCTTTTAGAGTTTTTAGATTTGATAGAAAAGGAAAACCTTAGATTCTCTTGGAGAGCATGGGCACGAGTTGATTACTTTAATAATAAATACATTGATCGAGATTTAGTATTAAGACTTGAAAAATGTGGCCTTAGATCTATTGTGATGGGAGGGGAAAGTGGTTCACAAAAGGTACTGGACATAATTAAAAAAGGAATTAAGGTTAAAAATATTCTTCATTCGGCAAAAATGCTTGATGGGACAATGATTACACCAAGATACTCTTTTATTATAGGTCTGGAAGGTGAAGAAAAAGATGATACTAAGAAAACTTATAAGCTTTGTGCTGATTTAATAGATGCTAACCAGAAGGTTGACATAGCCGGTCCTTTTATTTTCAGGTATTACCCAGGTTCTCCTATTTTTGATAGTATTATAAAAAATTACAATATAGAAATTCCGCAAAAGGCTGAAGATTGGAAGAGTTATTTATCAGGAGAAGGGTATTTGAAAATAGATGAGATGCCGTGGGTCTGGCATGGTTGCATAGAAACTGCGACAATTTTGAATAAGGAAATACTGGTTTTTGCTATGCTAAGAAATATTGACAACTTCATGAGTAAATTGATGAAGAGGGTTATAATGTGGCGGATTAGGAATTTATATATAAAGCTTCCTGCGGAATTATTTGCCTTTGATTTAATGAAATGGACCTATCGTAAATATTTAAAGATATTTAGTAATAATTGATTTCACTGCGGTGAATACAATAAACATTTATTCAATTAACTTAAAAGCAAAAAGGCTAAAGCTATGCAAAATGTTCATTTAAAGGAAAGATTGAGAGGTGGGGAAACCGTCATCGGGACTTTTAGTGGAATTCCCTCACCATCACTTGTAGAAGCTATAGGGTATAGCGGGTTAGATTTTGTAGTAATAGATGCTGAACATGGGCCTGTTGAAATACAGACTGCAGAAAATATTGTCAGAGCGGCAGAAATCACGGGAATGGCGCCAATTATACGAGTGCCGGGTAATGAATCTCATTTGATTTTAAGGGCATTAGATATTGGTGCCCATGGTGTGCAGGTTCCGCATGTATCAACAAGAGAGGAGGCTGAACTGGCGATTGAATATTCCAAGTACCATCCTCAAGGTAAAAGAGGGCTTTCTCCTTTTACAAGAGTAGGTAAGTATGGTTTAGCAGCAGAAAACCATACTCTCAGGAATAATGAGAATGTAATAGTAGTGGTAAATATTGAGGGAATTGAAGGGATACAGAATTTGAATGAAATTATAACCGTTCCTGAAATTGATGTGATATTTATAGGTCCATATGATTTATCACAGTCTGTGGGAAAGCCCGGGCAGGTAGAGGATCCTGAGGTTGTATCTTGCATAAAAGACAGTGTGAAGAAAATTAAGAATAGCGGTAAGTCGTGTGGCTCTTTTGCAAGAGACAAGAAGTATTTAGAGATACTGGTCGATTGTGGTGTTCAGTATGTTACTTATATGGTGGATTCAGCTATGATTTTACAAAGTTATAAAAACCTTAAAGAATTTTTTGAAAGGTTAAGTATTAATAAATGAATAAATCATCTTTACCTGAATTTGAGATATTGGATTGTACCATAAGGGATGGTGGTTATGTCAATAATTGGGAATTTGATACGAAGCTTGTAAGGGAGGTATATAGGGCATTATCAAAGAGCGGTGTAGAGTTTGTAGAAATAGGTTTCAGGGGAACCGAAAAACATTTTGACAGAAATAAGTATGGTTTATGGAGGTTTACATCAGAAGAGCATATTCACGAGGTTACCAATAATATCGTTGGGGCAAAACTTTCTTTAATGGCAGATTATGGCAAGGTGGAATCAGATGATTTCTGTGATGCAAATGACAGTGTGGTTGATCTGGTAAGAATCGCTGTTCACAAAGACAACTTAAAAGGGGCCATAAATTTATTAGAGCAAATTAAGGAAAAAGGATATGAAGTATCACTGAATGCGATGGGATATGCTAATTATTCTGAAAATGAACGAAAAGATCTTGTTGATTTACTTAAGACAGCAGAGCTGGATTATGTTTACATCGCGGATAGTTATGGTTCCATGTTTCCAGATCAGATAATGCCCCTTTTTGAGCCCCTGCTTAATATACCAGATATTAAGGTTGGTTTTCATCCTCATAACAGCCTTCAAATGGCGTTTGCCAATGCACTTGAAGCAATTCGTTGTGGAGTGCACATAATAGACAGTACGATTTATGGAATGGGTAGGGCAGCTGGTAACCTTCCAACGGAAATAATCATTTCATTCTTAGAAAAGCATGGTTCAGACAGATATAATTCTATTCCTGTATTAAACGTGATAGATAGTTATTTTGTTTCTCTGCATAGTGGAAATAAGTGGGGGTATCAGCTGCCTTATATGTTATCCGGCATGTTTCAGTGTCATCCAAACTATGCCAAGTCTTTAATAGATCATAAAGAGTTTACGATTGAAGATATATGGAAAGCGTTGAATTACATCAAACAGGAAGAAACAGTTGGTTTTTCCAAGACCCATCTGGACGAACTTATCAATCAGGGAATTATTGGGGGTTTAAGCAAGATAACAGATGAAGAAAGCCTGACATCGGATTCTGCTGAAGCTACCTATAAGAAGGTTGTTGGGTGTCCCAATGTACCTTATGTTAAAAGATATGAAGATAGAGATTTCCTGATTTTAGCAAATGGTCCTTCCATCAAAGAATATGTACCAAAGATTGAAAAACTTATAACCAGATACGATCCTGTTATATTAGGTGGGAATTACTTAGGAGGATTCTTCAAGCCGCATTATCATTGCTTTGTTAATAAAAGAAGATTCATTTCATATATTGATACGGTGGCACATGAATCTAAGCTGTTAATAGGTCAGTATATAACAGATGAAATGATACGGGAATATACAGACAGGGATTATGAAAAGATTTATTATATAGATGTATTAAATTCTGATTTTCAAATTAAGAATGGTGTTATTACGACCAATTGTAGAACTGTATCTGTCCTTCTCATGGGAGTTGCTATCGCAATGGGTGCTAAAAGAATATTTTGTGTTGGTATGGATGGCTATATTGGTCAGGAGAAAGAAGAATTCCATTT
>CAJWYZ010000135.1 GCA_913049525.1 uncultured Fidelibacterota bacterium
CCAGCCAAGCTTAGTCTTATCAGTATAACTAATACTAATTTCATTTATCAAAGTATCAATTTCCCCAAGAAGAAAACCAACCTGTGAATATAGTGTAACTTTTTCACTGAGGGAGTAGGTAACATCTATTGCCAATCCTGAGACGGGATCTTTAGTCGCATTCTCTGGAGAATAATTTGATCTACTTACAGTTAAATCATTTAAAAAGTCCTCTAAGGTAATACCGGGGGTTACTGTCTCTTGATAATCAAATAGATTATTGAAAAATAAGGAATCACCAGAATAGTCATCCCACTTTGTTTCATCATCTGGATAGAAGTCATAATAATCAGGGTAATTATCTCCATCAGAATCGGGTAGTCCTGCTAACTGATCCAGATCAGTTACAAAAGAGACACCCAAACTTAACTTCGGAATTATTGATCGTGAACCCCTAATTCCTAATATTCCGGGTGTTGCCGATTTAAAATTACTATGGATGAGTTCAATTCCAAAACCTGCCACCTTTGCTTGAAGATTTAAGCCAACCTGCCGTACCTGAGGATACTCCATTATGTTGGCATAATTATTTACCAGAATTCCCTGCCCAAGGGTTACAGAAGGTAGTGCCCCTGCCATGAAATAGAGATTATCGCCAGGTTGCCCCCAACGTAAATAATAAATTTTATCAATAATAGTTTTGTAAGCAGAACCACCTGATGAAAAATCCCAACTATCCCAATACATGCCTTCATCATTGAAATATAAATAAATATCTAATCCAACACCCAGTTTGCCAATGGGTATTTCAGGACGAATTGATAGCTGATTATATATCTGGCCATTCAAGGTAACCGTTCCAATACTTCCTGTGGTACCAGATTTTGCTGGAGCATTAGCAGCGTCCTGAGCAAACAGCGAAAAAACTAACAATAAGGGGATAATTCGCATGGAAATACTCCTTTTCAGTTAAGAATAGTTTTATTAATTATTGGTGATGACGATAGTATTAATACCCAATTTGGCTTTTATTTGGGCACCTACTTTTTGAGCATCTTCCCTCTTATCATAATGCCCAATTCGTACGGCATAAAGCGTTCTATTACTTTTGTACAATTTATTAATTCTAGCACTAAATCCTGCAATTATAAGGTTAATCTTTTGCGACTCCGCATTTTCCATTACACTATAAGCTCCCGTTTGAAGTGAGTAAGTTCCGGAAGCATTATTCGCATCAATTGTTACAATTGGAGTTTCATCCATAATTTCAACGGGAGTAACCTCAGGTGTTGAAAATTTAGGAGCAAATTCTTTTGCATTTTTCTTCTCCTTATCTGATTTTTCAAAATCCCGCAACAAGTCATTTATCTTACCATCTACATCCAAAGCGGGGAACTGTCTTTTAAATACACGCGAATAAAAAACGGCTGTATCTTTATGACCAGAAACTATGAGCGAATTCAGAAATAGTTTAACAGCCCGCTCAATGTGCTCAGATCTACTATAATAAATGGGCATTTTTTTCAGCCAATTTGCCGCTTTCACATACATTCCCGCTGCATAGTAATATTCAGCAACTTTCATAACCGCATCATCGCCATATTCACTGGAAGGATGGGTATTATACAGTTTTGAAAAAATAACCATTGCCTCCTCTCCGTTATTTTCCAGAAGACCCTTCAAATACATGAGTGATGGATTATTGGGATACCTTTGCTCCATCGTCGGCAAATAAACAGCAGCACTATCTCGGGAACCATGCAGTACATCCTGTATTAACACATCCAAATGATCCTGAGCTGGCAGAATGGATAAACAAAAAGTCATTATGAATATTATTCTCATTGTTTTAGGATCTCCTTCTCATCACTGGCTTCATATAGCCAAATGATATGGGGGTCTGTTGCTGTATTTTTGTACCTTTGAAAACGTTCGTCGGTGACCAAAAAATGAATAATATCATCCAGACTCCTTGCAAAATCTGGGTTGGCGCTCTCTTTTTTTGCCTGAAGTTTCAATTTTATCAGCTTAATAATAAGTGAACTAGGATCTTGTTCAATTGCAGAATCAATGAGTTCTATGGCTTCGGTATTTTCACCCCTGTGAGAATAAATTTCAGACAGGCTTGCTATGACCTCAATATTGTCAGAATCAGATTTCAAAATCCGTTTCAATATATCCTCAAATTCAGAATATCTATCCAAGGCAAATAAACCGTCTTTTAATAAATGGATGACCATCCAGGCTTGTTCCGGCTTTAATTCTGCATAGCGAATCCACATGGGAACAGCCTTCCCTAATAATTCTTTTGCTCTCTCCATATAGTCCGAATTTTCCTGAGTTACGGTCTGATTCACAACATCTGTCTCTAAAGATTTCTGATATTCTTCCTCACTTTCACAGCTGTAGGAATTACCAATAAAATAATAGGTGACAGCCAGGTCACTGCTAATATTCAGAGCACTCTCAAAGGTTAAACGAGCCTCCTTAAATTTCTTGTTTTTAATGAGAATACGGCCTTCCTGAATCTTATATAATGCAAGCTTATTTTTATCTTCTTGATTGGTTTGTTTTTGATATTTTTCTAAATACTCTCCTGCTTTATCCCATTCATGTTTTTCACGATAGAAGGTGGTTAACTGAGAAACTGCCCACTCACTATTTTTTTCTAATTTCAATAACTCATGCAATTCTTTAATGGCGGCATCTACATTGCCCGATTTATACCAATCCATTGTGAGATTTTTATGCAGTTCGACTTGCTCATAAAAGGTTAGATTTCTCCTGTGTAAAAGTCCTTTATGAATTTTTAATGCCTGCACCGGATTTCCACTTTCCCTCAAAACCTGCCCGAGCCGAAGATAAGCTTTTATATTATTGGAGTCTTTTTGAATGATATCCTTAAAATTCTTATAGGCAGATTTTCTCCGTCCCGTTATCATCAAATCCAGACCTTCTGCATAAATGTCTTTAACTTTTGATTTTCGCCGGGGTTTATAATTCAGTATGTATACTGAAATACCGGCGACTGCCACTCCTAATATCATTAATGTTATTAGGATATTACTCATAGAGTTTCATCATCCACTTCGTCAGTAAGTACAAAATCGTCTTCAATACTTTCATTTCTTAAACTATCAAGCTCTACTTGGACTCTTCTGAGTTTTGACTTTAATGAAAATACTTCACTTTTATGTGATATAATTTGAAATAAAGCTAAAAGAAAACCAATAATAACGCCAGCAGTCAATGTCATTACCAATACCATCCAAACATTAAAACCATTCTCGTAATCAGGCATATCCGTTAGAAATGGAATTTTTATGGCAAGTGCATTGCCTTCAAATTGATTTAATTCGTTTAACTGTACTAGAAATACCAAGCTTCCCATAAGCAAAAGTATCCAGACTAAATATTTAATTAACTTCATGAATCATTTCCTTTTCTAAGACCCGGTTACCAAACATGCTTACACCTTGAGCATCCTGAATGAGAACATTGACGATATCTTTAATCTGCTCATCATTTTTGTCAAAAATAACACCCATATTGCCTTCAGTTCTACCCGACCATTCCTGAGGCGATTTTTTACTCTCTTTTTCCACCATAACTTTCAGCACTTTGCCAATGTGATGCTGATTGGCTATTAATGTATGTGATTGCTGCAAATCAATAAGTTGTGCTAATCGCTCCTGTTTGATATTTTCATCAATTTGATCCGTATATTCAGCTGCTTTAGTACCGGGGCGGGAGGAATATTTAAACATGAAAGCTCGATCAAATACAACTTTATTCATAACCTCAAGCGTTTCCTCATATTCTGAGGTGGTTTCACCAGGAAATCCCACAATGATATCGGTTGAGATTGAACAATTAGGCATAAATTTTCGAATAGAATCAACTAATGTTAA
>CAJWYZ010000136.1 GCA_913049525.1 uncultured Fidelibacterota bacterium
CAGTCAGCACATGATGTAAATGTTGGCGGTACACTAAACCTGCTTAATTTGGCACTTGAACAGGGCCGATCTCAAGGAAGGTCTGTGAAATTTTTCTTTCCCAGTTCTATTGCGGTTTATGGTTTTTCAGGCTTAGATGAGAAAAACAGCTCCGGGGCTATAAAGGAGGATAGCTTTAGAAATCCCACCACTATGTACGGCTGTAATAAACTTTATTGTGAACATTTAGGAAATTACTATACCAATAATTATCAGCGGTTGGGTGCAGAAATGCATCAGAGTTATATAGACTTTCGTTCCATTCGCTTTCCAGGAATTATCTCTTCAAAGACGATTCCCACCGGGGGAACATCAGACTACATTCCTGAAATGCTTCATGCCGCCGCCAAGGGAGTAGCTTATAAATGCTTTGTTCGGGAGGATACGCAGATTCCATTTATGACTATGCCCGATGCCATACAGGCAATCACCCATTTAATGTCTGCCCCAAAGGACAATATATCAAGAACTGTCTATAATATCAGATCCTTCGCACCAACGGCTGAAGAATTCAGGCAAAAGGTTTTAGAGTATTACCCCGAAGCCCAAATAGATTATGAAATTTCAGAAAAGCGCCAGAAAATGGTGGATAGCTGGCCAGCGGATACTGATGACAGCATGGCAAAAAATGATTGGAACTGGATCCCTGCCTTTAATTTGGATTTAGGCATGAAAGACTATCTCATTCCAGATTTACAACAAATGTATAAAAATTAAATTGGAGTAAAATTGAATACGATTCAAAATAGATTGCATGATGAAATTACCAGCATAAAAGAGGCCGGATTGTATAAGCAGGAACGTATTATTGAGTCTCAACAGCGGGCTGAAATCACAGTAAAAGGAAATCAAGTTCTGAATTTTTGTGCTAATAATTATTTGGGGTTAGCCAATCATCCACAGCTCATTAAGGCGGCAAAAGAAGGCGTAGAAAAGTGGGGCTTTGGGCTCAGCTCTGTACGGTTTATTTGTGGTACTCAAACCATTCATAAACGGTTAGAGGAGAAAATTTCCATTTTTTTACAAACGGATGATACCATTTTATATACCTCCTGTTTTGATGCCAATGGCGGACTTTTTGAAACATTATTGGGGCCAGAGGATGCCATAATTTCCGATGCTCTAAACCATGCTTCTATTATAGATGGCATTCGCTTGTGTAAGGCTCAGCGATTCCGCTACCCCAATTCAGATATGGCAGAGCTGGAAAGCATTCTAATTAAGACACAGAATGCACGAACGCGACTCATTGCTACTGATGGTATATTTTCAATGGATGGATTTGTAGCTAAACTAGAAAGTCTTTGTGATCTGGCAGAAAAATACAATGCTTTGGTAATGGTGGATGATTCTCACGCTACTGGATTTTTTGGTAAAACCGGCCGAGGGTCTATTGAACATTGTGATGTCATGGGAAGAGTTGATATTATTACCTCAACTTTAGGAAAAGCTTTAGGCGGTGCTTCCGGAGGATTTACTTCTGGCAGGCAGGAAATAATTGATATGCTACGCCAGAGATCGCGCCCCTATCTTTTTAGTAATACGGTTGCACCAGCTATTGTTGCCACTTCTATTGCTGTGTTGGATATGCTGTCTAAAACAACAGAAATGCGAGATAAATTGGAAAACAGTACAATATATTTTCGAGAAAAAATGACTGCGGCAGGTTTTGAAATAAAACCCGGTATTCATCCTATTGTACCCATTATGTTGGGTGATGCCAAACTGGCTCAAGATATCGCTAACGACATGTTGGATGAGGGTATTTATGTCATTGGGTTTTCATTCCCTGTGGTGCCTAGGGGGGAAGCTAGAATCAGGGTGCAGATCAGTGCAGCTCATTCTAATGAACAATTAAATAAAGCTATTGCCTCTTTTGTAAAAATTGGGAAAAAATATCAGGTCATTAATTAATTCGTTAAACAGTTATATTAACCAAATAATTTATTGAAATATATTAAGCTATTAATCTCCCCTACCAAAAGAGGGGTTGGTTGAGGGGTAAAAAATAGATATCCTAATTCTCATAATCGCTGCATTTATCACCTCCTCCATTTCGGCAGTATTGGGTATGGGTGGCGGTATTATTCTCCTTGGCATTATGGCAATAATGATTCCCGAAGGCTATACCGTAGTGGCTTTACATGGTATTATTCAACTTGTCAGTAATTTTACCCGCAGTTATGTTTTCCAGCAGCATATTAAAAAGGATATCATCTGGCAATATTTTCCCGGGGCAGTACTTGGTCTCAGCCTGTCTGCCCTCATTATTTTCCTTCTTATTGCCTTATTTCAAGTGGAGTCCGCCAAGGAAATCAAAATTGATTTTCTAAAACCCCTAATTGGTCTGTTCATTATCTGGTTTTTATTTGGCCGTCGCCCCAAGCCAAAAGATGACCAGTCAAACTTTTTTGGTGTGGGACTTGTAAGTGGGATTACAACGGTATTCATTGGAGCCACGGGTCCCCTCATTGCACCATTTTTCTTAAAGGGTAGGCTTACTAAAGAAACAATTATTGCTAATAAAGCGGTCTGTCAAGCTATAAGTCATTCTGGAAAAATTCCCCTCTTCATTTACTTTTTTCAATTTGATTATTTTGCAGAAATGAAACTATTAATCCCCTTAGTAATGGCAGTTTTTATTGGTACCAATTTCGGCAAGAAAATATTGGCTTTTATTCCGGAAAGCGTATTTCAATTCCTGTTTAGGGCGGCTTTGGCAATTATTGCAGTAAAGTTAATTATAGATCCATTAATTTCGATTGTTTATAGCTAATCCATCTTCTTCATTAAGGAAAACCCCATAACAAACCCCGCTGGACCTAAATTCATAAAACCTACGTCCAGAGTCATATTAGTAAAACGAAAACCTGCGCCTCCGGAAAACCCTGCAATAACATCAGACGAAAAATCATTTGTCATATAACCCTTTCGGTGATTACTGCTTCCCAAACGAAGTGTAAGTCGATTGTGGGGTTTAAACTCAATACCGACAGAAAAATGAAATGGTTTATCATCCCCAATAAAAGTAACAAAATCTCCATTTATTATGAGGGGGATATGCTGTGGTTCATAATATAATGCCGTTCTAAAAAGTGCTGGGATGGGCTCTTTAACATCTGTATAGGGTTTGAGGAGAAAGCCAATGTTTTCAAGGGACAATCCCACTCCCAATCTTTTTCTTAACATACGACTTCTAATTCCAATATTTGAATATAAAAGTTGAGATTTATACCCAGCAATTGAGCTGAATAAATAGCCCGCTGAAAGTCCAACAGATGTTAAATTTTTAATTTCCTTTTTGACACCAGATTCTAATAGGATGTCATAGGCATAGGATTTTTTTTCCGTTTCTCCATCAATGATCGCCCCATAGCTCATAAAAGATATTTTATTAGCTCTCACTCCAGAGCTTGAATTGTGGACATTTTGAAATCCTGTAAAATGGATATTTGCGGGGAGGTAAAAATAAGAATATGTATTCCCATTTGCACGTTTAGAGAGTGAAGCCGGATTATTGCTTAGCAATATTCCATCGTATGCCGCTGCTGAATTATGCAATGCCAAATTTCGGGCATCAACGGGGAAATTAAAAATTTCATAAGATCCTGAAGCAAAGAGCTGGAATCCCATTAAAAAATAAATGATAATTAATTGGGTAAATTGTCTGTACACTCTAAATCCATAAGTTCTTCTTCAATTTTCCATTGTTTTAGTTTCAATTTATTGCGATGGTTGCGGTATAAAAATCCCAATACCAATATTATAGGTAAAATTACATACAGATAGTTGGTGGACCGC
>CAJWYZ010000137.1 GCA_913049525.1 uncultured Fidelibacterota bacterium
TTATAGCTCGGCGGATAAGAGAACAAAATGTATATTCAGAGATTTTACCACATACCATTACTGCGGAGGAGCTAAATAAAAAAAATGTACCAGCAATCATTCTTTCTGGTGGACCATCAAGTGTATATGATAAAAATGCACCCCAGGTTGATCCTTCCATACTAAGCATGGGCATACCCGTATTGGGGATTTGCTATGGACTCCAACTTATGATTACCCAAAATGGCGGTAATGTCACTCATAAAGGGCAGGGCGAATATGGCTTTGCTAAAATCCATACAGTAGATGAATCTCCCTTATTAAAGAAAATAGAAGATGAATCTCAGGTATGGATGAGCCACGGCGATGAAATTGACAGTTTAGGAAATGGATTTGAAATTATAGCTAAATCCTCAAATGATGTTATTGCAGCTATACATCATAAAGATCAGCCCCTGTATGGTGTTCAATTTCATCCCGAAGTAATGCATACCCTTGAAGGTGAAACCATAATCTCAAATTTTCTATTTGATATTGCGCAATGTACAGCAGATTGGACCGCTGCAAATTTTATTTCGGAAACGATTACTAAAATTCAGGATATAACTGGTGACAATGGAAAAGTTATAACCGGCCTCAGTGGCGGTGTGGACTCCTCAGTTGTAGGCACCCTTCTTCATAAAGCAATTGGATCTCGATCCACCTGTGTATTTATTGATCATGGACTACTTAGAAAAAATGAGTCAGATCAAGTAATGGGGACATTAAAAGATGGTTTAGGATTAAACATCCACAAATATAACTACGCTGAAACCTTTTTATCTAAGTTGAAAGGCATTACCGACCCTGAGAAAAAGCGGAAAATTATTGGGGAACAATTTATTCGTGCCTTTGAATCCGTAGCAAAAGATAAAGAAAATGCACAATTTTTAGCTCAGGGTACTCTTTATCCTGATGTAATTGAATCTGGCGGTAGCGCTCTTGGCCCGGCAGTAACCATAAAATCGCATCACAACGTTGGGGGTTTGCCAGAAGATATTGAATTTGCACTCATTGAACCTATACGTGATTTATTTAAAGATGAAGTAAGAAATGTAGGTCGGGAATTAGGGCTTCCAGATTTTGTAATAGACCGTCATCCATTTCCAGGTCCTGGTTTAGCAGTGAGGATATTGGGTGAAATCACCGAAGAGTATATACGAATTCTTCAGGAAGCTGATAATATATTTATTGAAATTCTACATGAAACGGGAGAATATAAAAATATATGGCAAGCCTTTGCTGTACTTATTCCTACGAAAACGGTTGGAGTTATGGGAGATGCCCGAACCTATGAAAATCTCATAGCCTTGCGAGCAGTTACCAGTGTTGACGGAATGACAGCAGATTATTATGATTTGCCTCATGAAATATTAAATCGATGTTCCAGCGAAATAATTAATAAAGTGAAAGGGGTAAATCGGGTAGTATATGATATTACCTCCAAACCGCCGGGAACTATTGAGTGGGAATAATGTTGAGAATATTGAATGTTGAATAGTGTACCTTCTCTTGGAATAATTAATAGGAATACGTTAATAACACAATGTATAATTACTGAAATGAACCATTTACAATTAACCATTAACCATTAATCATTAAGATATATGTGCGGAATAGTAGGATATCTTGGAAATAAATCAGCCAAAGACGTAGTTATAAAAGGATTAAAACGATTAGAATACCGAGGCTATGACTCTGCAGGTATTTCAACCCTTCAAAATAATAAGCTGGAAATAACCAAAACGCAGGGAAAGGTAAGCGATTTGATAGCTGAAATTTCTACTGGTACTCATACTGGCGGGCTGGGTATTGGTCATACCCGTTGGGCAACCCATGGTATTCCAGACAATAAAAATGCGCATCCTCATAGTGATAATAGTGGAAAATTCACACTGGTTCACAATGGAATAATCGAGAATTATCAAAGCCTTAAACAATTACTTTCAGATAATGGAATCACCTGTAAAACAGATACGGATACAGAAGTATTGGTTCAGTTTATGGGCTATCTCCACCAAAAAGAAAAATTAGATTTTATTGATACCGTTCGCCTGGCACTTAATCAAGTGGTTGGTGCCTATGGAATTGTAGTCTTATGTGAAGATTATCCTGACATGTTAATTGCTGCAAGACTTGGAAGTCCATTACTCTTGGGTATAGGTAAAGATGAATTTTTTGTGGCATCCGACTCATCTCCCATAATTGAATATACTCGCAATATTATTTTCTTAGATGAAGGCGAGTTGGCAGTAATCACACAGGATCAATATGAGGTGCGAAATTTATCCGGCAATGAAATTGTAACCAAGGAAATAGAGGAAATTGAATATAATCTGGACGAAATAGAAAAAGGTGGATATGACCATTTCATGCTGAAAGAAATAAATGAACAAGCATATACTATTTCTGAAGCATTGAGAGGCAGGGTGAATTCTGAAGAATCTACTGTAACTCTTGGTGGTATTTACGACTGGATTCAGCAGATATTAGATGCCAAACATATTTATATCACTGCCTGTGGAACTTCTTGGCATGCCTCTCTTATAGGAAGTTATATTCTTGAAGAGCTCCTCAATATTCCGGTTAAGGCGGAATATGCCTCTGAATTCCGATACCGGGAAACAGCGGTAAATAGTGATTCTGTGGTAATATGTGTGAGTCAATCAGGTGAGACTGCCGATACACTAGCTGCCATACGGAAAGCCCGGGAACAGGGCGCACTGACTCTGGGTATAGTGAACGTGGTAGGCAGTAGCATAGCCAGGGAAACTCATTGCGGGGTTTATATTCATGCCGGACCTGAAATTGGGGTTGCCTCCACCAAAGCATTTACGGGACAGGTGACCATTTTCAATTTAATCGGAATCTTGCTAGCGCAGAAAAAAGGGTGTAATTTAGAAAAAATAAAACCCATTATAGATGACTTGGATGCATTACCAGGGTTGGTTCAATCCGTGCTAGATCAAGGGAATGAAGTATTTCCCATTGCTGAAGATTTTATGGATGTGGAAAATTTTCTTTATTTAGGGCGGGGATATCAATTCCCCGTTGCTTTGGAGGGAGCGCTTAAACTGAAGGAAATTTCCTATATTCATGCTGAAGGCTACCCAGCTGCAGAGATGAAACACGGTCCCATTGCCCTCATTGATGATGATATGCCAGTGGTGTTTGTTGTCACTGCAAGAGGTTATAATAAAATTGTGTCTAATATTCAGGAAGTTCGTGCTCGAGGTGGTAAGATCATCATCATTACTTCTGAGGAGAATGCAGAATTACAGGAATATTCAGACCATATTATTCAAGTGCCCGATGTTAGTCACTGTCTTCAGGCAGTGCTCACCACCATACCATTACAGATGTTAGCTTACCATATGGCTGTATTAAAGGGTTGTGATGTAGATATGCCTAGAAATCTGGCAAAGTCTGTCACAGTGGAATAGTGTCGTTAGTGTATTCTGAAACGTGGTATAAAACGTTTCTACACACTACAGTTCAAGTCAAATCTCAACAACTTTATCGTCAACAAACATACTCAGAGTATCAAGAGTATTTATATTCACTATGTAGAAAACTGAAAGATTCTGGATTAGGTTATCGAAGAATTTCTAAAACGTTAACTCTAATGAATTTAAAGTCTGTCAGAGGTACTTCATTCACAAATGGACACGTTCAATCTATTCTAAATAAAGGACTCGTAAGAAAGAAACGATTAGAGTCTATCAAGAGTCGTGAAGAGAATGGATATAAGATAACTGATATGAAGTTAGAGTTTATAAAGATATAACGTTAAATTACTATATGAATAAGAA
>CAJWYZ010000138.1 GCA_913049525.1 uncultured Fidelibacterota bacterium
CCCCATTTATACTCGTTATTTATCCATGACAGAGGTTGGAATAATTGCTTTGCTTGAAATGGCAGAGTTATTCATCGTTACTATAGTTCCACTAGGATTGATTAATGCCGTTTGGAGGTATCTTCCCGAATCAACCAAAAAAGAAAAGGTAAAAATTCTATCTAGTGCTTTTTGGGGTATTAATGGAATTGGAGTAATTGTATTTATGGTTTTAGTATTATTTCGTGACCTGATTGCTTCACATTTGCAATTAGGTGTCAATGGACCAACATTCCTCCTGATTCTATTATGCAATTCATTTCTTTTTGTAGGTGGACAGTTTATTTTATGGATATTTCAATATGAGCAAAAACCGAAAAAATATTTAGCCATTTCCTTATTTCAATTTCTGGGTGTATTAATTTTGAATATTATTTTTGTTGTATTTTTAGAAAAAGATGTAATCGGAGTATTATACAGCAAGTTTATCATATTTTTTATTCTTTATTTGATATCAGGAAGTTTCATTTTATGGCGGGCACCAGTGCTACCGTCGATTACACTATTGAAAAAATTGATGAAATATGGTTTACCTCTTGTAATTGTTAGTTTTGTGACTCCGATTCTTACATTGTCAGATCGCTATTTTTTGAATTTATTTGTATCATTAGAAGAAATAGGTGTCTATAGTATTGCCTATAAATTTGGAATGCTGATAAATATGCTATTAGTTGTACCGATTCAACGTACCTTGACTCCATTGATATATCAGTCCGGTATTGGACAAGATGCCCAGAAGATTTATAAGGATGCCATGTTTTATTATGCCTTGGTTGGTTGTCTCTTCCTATTAGCAATGGATGTGTTGGCTCCATCCTTTTTACAGTATTTTGCTACAAAGGATTATGTAAGTGGAGCTGCAATTATACCATGGATAACATTAGCCTATTTTATTAATGGATTCAGATCATTTTTTCGTTCCAGTCTAATTCTGAAGGATAAAACAGCCATACTTGGATGGATAGGAGTAGTTACAATTATTCTGAATATAGGATTAAATTATTTACTGATCAAAGAATTGGGTGTTGCCGGAGCGGTTATAGCAACAGTTATTTCATATCTTTTTGTCTTAAGTTGTATTTATTTCAACGCTCAAAGGATAATAAAAATTGAATGGAAATGGATTAGGTTGATAAAACTGTTTGCAATTACTCTCATTACAATATATTGTTACCACGGACTATTTCAATTGGGAATACATTCAATGATATTTGCTGTTTTAATATCATTGGTTCTTTTTTGTGTTAGTTTGTTGATAACCAAAACGATTGGCTGGCGTGAAATAAACGGAATAAAATTAATATTTCATAAATTAAAAATGTTGTCAGAAGAAGAATGAATTTTAAAAGCATATATTGGTTAGTAATACCTGTGATTGTACTCATTCTACTTAATGACATGATATTTCAAGGAAAGGTCCCGTTAGCTAGCGATACGGTTAGTATTAAACCGATTTCTAATTGGGTGAATAATTATAATATCAGTAATGATGATGTTCCACAATGGTATCCTTATGCTTTTAGCGGGATGCCGTCTTATGGTAGTTATACGTATACGCCGGGAGATCCAACATTTCTGATTCGACAATTATTATTTTTCAATCGTGGCGTAACCTATTGGTTTTTCTTTATGTTAGGAGGCTTGGGTGTTTATTTACTTTCAAGAAGGAAAAATCTTGGAAAAATGGCGGCGGTGTTCGGTGGATTAGTCTATGGAATAACACCCTATTTATTTGGGCTAATTAATGCTGGGCACTCTACAAAAATTATGGCACTTGGCTATGCTCCCTGGGTTTTTATGGCTGCGGATTATTGTATTACACAGAAAAAATGGCGGGGTGTACTGTACTTGGCTTTAACGGCGGCGTTACAATTATGGACAAATCATCCACAAATTGTGTATTATACATGGATGATTATTGTATTCTGGTTGCTTTGGAATATTGTAGGTAATCGTATATCAAAAAATTTAACAATTATAGACGATTTAAAAGTCAGTTTTATAATTTTTGTTGGAATATTTTTATCAATACTTCTCGTATCCGATCCTTACTATTCTGTGTATGAATTTCAAAAGTATTCGAATCGTGGTGGAGAATCGGTTTTGGATAAATCAGAGGAAACAAAAACAGGCACTTCTTGGGATTATGCGACTCAATGGTCATTTCATCCAAAAGAAATAATTTCGTTTTTCTATCCATATCATTATGGATTACAAAATTTCCCAACTCAAGATATAAAAAGCACGGCTTATTGGGGCAAAATGCCTTTCACTCAATCTACTCATTATTTTGGTTTATTAACTATTTTAATAGCAATTTTGGGAGCAATATTAAAAAAACCTGACAGATTTCAGATTTATTTATGGGTTACTACAGGACTAATATTGCTAGTGGGGTTTGGAAAATATATTCCTTTGTTATATAGTCCATTATTTGAGTTCGCTCCATTTTTTAGCAAATTTCGTGTGCCGTCAATGATTTATGCATTGTTACCTCTTCCCATGAGTATTTTAGCTGCTAGTGGAATAAATAAAGTACTGAATACAATAAAAAATGAGGATAAAAAATCAAATGATAGATTAAGAAAAAATTTATTAATTATTATTGGTGGAAGCATGTCAGTCTCTTTATTAATAATGTTTTTTGGAACATCAATAATGTCATTTCTGAAAACAGGAGAAATAAATAAATATGATCCCAGAATAATAAACCAAATTATTTTAATGAGAGTGGAATTGTTACAAAAAGGACTATTACTCTCTCTTGTAATTACTGGTGGCGCATTTGCTGCAATTTGGTTTGGATTAAAGAAGACTATAAAACCTGTTCATGTTTCATTTATTTTAATTGGTTTACTTATTGGAGATTTAGGATTTTTAAGTACAGATTTTCTTCACTTAAAGAAAAATAATGTAATCGAACGTCAGTTTAAACCTGACGATGTTATAAAATTCCTCTTAAATGATAAAGATTTCTTTCGTATAAACCCGGTGGATGATTTTAGCACAAACAAGTTCGGGTATTTTAGTATTTCCAGTATAGGAGGTTACAGACCTGTTAAATTAAGAACGTATCAAGATCTAATGGACTCCAATGGCCTAAATAAATTCCCAATCTTAAATATGTTAAATGTAAAATATTTAGTTTCAAAAAAACAAATTAATCACCCTTATTTTCAGTTAAAATTTTCCGGAACAAAGAATGTTTATTTGAATAAAGGTGTATTACCAAGAGCATGGTTAATTAATAAAATAAAATATGTTTCAGATCAAGTAACATCACTAGAGATGGTGTTAAAAAATGAATTTAATCCTTCACAAGAAGCAATTGTAATAAATAAAAATGATATTAGAATTGATTCGAATACTACCGGAGAAGTTTTAATAAAACAATATTCTGAAAATGAAATTATATTATCTGTGAATACGACTGGCGAATCTTTTTTAGTGTTATCTGAAAATTATTATCCACATTGGAAAGCAGAAATCGACGGGCAGGAAACAACCATTTATCAGACTAACCACATCTTGCGGGGAATTGAGGTACCTGAAGGCAATCATAGTGTCCGTTTTTGGTATGATAATTCCAAATGGAAAATTTCCCGATACATTTCAAGGTCATCATTGGTGTTAATACTGATGTTACTTGGATTTAATAATCGTCGTAATATTTTAAGTTTTTTCAGAAAAAGATCATGAAAATTTATAAGCACTCAACAAACATAAAAGGCGGCTTGATTTTGC
>CAJWYZ010000139.1 GCA_913049525.1 uncultured Fidelibacterota bacterium
ACCTTGGCAGCAATATCAAAGGTATGATTGGGGAGACATATACAATGACTGTTACAATAGGAGCAAAAACCTATACTGCAAATTCAACGATGCTTAAACCTCCAGGTTATCAAGGTGCTTGGGTATATCAACTAGGATCCAATGATAATGGAAAAGGTTCTAGTGGAAAAGGGGGGGCTAGTAAATATTCTGATGAGTGGATCATTAATGATCCTTCTGCAACTCGCAATCGTTATCTTTTTGAGTGGTGGGCAAATGGAGTACATTATGTTAGACGAGACTGGGCAATAGATGATAACCGTGTTGTAAATGCGAATGAAGGACTCAAGTTATTTACAGTAACAATAAATCCATTACCAAATCAGTATATTCAGCACCGTACTGCAGAAATTGATAAGATCACATATGATTATTATAATATGTATGAAAAAATTGTAAGGGGTCTTGTGAGCGTAACTTCGCAAACACCATATAATCCTGTTTCCAATTTTGGAGAAAATACAATTGGAAATTTTCGTGCGGTAGCTTTTTCATTTGCAATCTTATTGACACCGCCCGATATTTTTGTTATTCCTCAAAACAAACAAAATGTGTTGGCATTTGAACCAAATTCTTTTTTCAAAAAATATAATCTTTATTGGAGTAATTCAGCTGGTGTTACTGAAAATTCAAATGTTGTATCTGATTTTAGATTAGGAATGACAAACAATAATATCAACTTTCATGTTGATGACAACCTTAATAATGGTTCAACTTACTATTACCGCTTACAAGTTGAAGATGGTGAAGGAAACGTTTCAATATTATCACCTGAGGTAAGTGCTGCTCCAAACGCAAATGTTCCAGCAGATACAACATCAATAACATTGGGAGATTTGCCAACCAATATTGTTGCAACCCCCGGCAATGGCCAGATCACAATTTCATGGACTCCAGCTGCTGATGGTAAACTTATGCATGGACTTTATTGGAGTAACAAAGAGGGGATTACCTTAAACAATACTTCGAAGAATAATGCATTTTGGGATGTTCAATCCCCTTATGTTCATACAGGGCTCGATAATTCACAAACTTATTACTATAGAGTGGCGGTATGGGATGGTTTAGAAGTTCGCTTATCTACAGAGGTTAGTGCTAAACCAAATTAGATTTAAGTTTATTGCAAGTTTTTTTGACCATTATGGGAATAATGGTATATTTCTTTTTTAAGGTTACTCCTCTAAATTAAAGCATGAGGAGTAATAAGATTTTATCCATCATCGCTTTATTTTTAGCTATCGGCTGTTCATCTAATGAACCTGAAATAAATATTGAAGATTTTAGATGTTATCCAAATACTATTTATCTTATACGCCATGCAGAAAAACAAAAGATCAAGGGCAACAAAAATCCTGAATTAACTAGGCAGGGATTTGCTCGAGCAAATGTCTTGGCTGATTCACTTGGATATCTAATGGAGGGAATCATTTATTCGAGTGAATTTGCCCGAAGTCAACAAACAGTTGTGCCACTTTCTGAAAAGTGGAATACAGATATAAGAATACATAGAGCAAGTGACCCTGATGGGCAAATTGATAAAGCATTATCTCATTGTGGAAAAATAGTAATTATAGCGGGTCATTCTAATACTCTTCCAGAATTGATTAATTTATTTGGTATTACAGATGAAATAACAATTGAGGATGAACAATATGGTGACCTATATATGATTCGGTGGCAAAATTCATTACCAATTTTAACCATTACTCATGTGGGAGATTAAAACCGTGAAACAAATACTAAGATTATTCCCTATGTTTTTTATTCTTATTATGGGTTGTGAAGAATACAGATTAAAAGTAGTTGAAGAAAAACGGGTTATAAATACTTATCCGTTCTCTGAGCCAAATCCTATTCCAATATTAACACAGGATAAAAGATTATATCCCTATCATAAATTTCTCGGTTATAGTCATGAAGCAGTTCCACAAGAATGGAATGTGATTAAGATGGAGAATAAACATATTGAAGTTTATGTATTACCTGAAGCAGGCGGTAAGGTTTGGGGAGCTATCGATAAATCAAATGGTGAAGAATTTATTTATCGTAATGAAGTCATGAAATTTAGAAATATTTCACTTAGGGGCCCGTGGACATCAGGTGGAATTGAATTTAATTTTGGAGTAATTGGCCACACGCCTTCTACAGCGACTCCGGTTGATTATATCACTCGAAGAAATAAAGATGGGAGTGTTTCTACTTTTGTTGGCGGTATGGATCTTCCCTCAAGAACGCAGTGGAGAGTTGAGATAAAAGTGGAGAAGGGTAGAGCGAATTTCGAAACAAAGGCAATGTGGTACAATCCCACGCCAATGGTTCAACCTTATTATAACTGGATGACTGCAGCAGCTTTTGCACAGGATGATTTGGAATTAGTGTTACCAGGTAATCAATACCTAAAACATAGTGGTGAGGTTAAGCCTTGGCCAATTGATGTCGAAGGAAGAAATTTATCGATATATGACAATAATCGTTTTGAAGGCCATAAATCATATCATGTTGTTGGTGAATGGAAAAACTTTTTTGGAGGTTATTATCATAATGATGATTATGGATTTGGGCATTGGGCTAACCATGATGAGATGCCTGGGCAAAAATTATGGCTCTGGGCTTTATCTAGTGAAGGTGGAATTTGGGAAGACCATTTAACTGATACAGATGGTCAATATGTGGAGTTTCAGGCGGGAAGACAATTAGTTCAATATTCACCGGGGAATCATAATAACCCAATTCGAAAAGCAGGTTTTGACCCATATGCTACGGATAACTGGTCTGAATATTGGTTCCCAGTTAAAGGAACTGGTGGAATCAAGGAGACTTCCAAGAATGGTGTTATGAATGTTGAAGTAGATGGAGACAAGATTCAGATTAGTGTGCATTCATTTATTCAATCCAACGGGAAACTTAAGGTGATTTCTGGTGATAGTACGATCTTTGAACAAGATGTTCCTTTTCAACCCATGGTTTTGCATTCATTTCAACTTAATCATCCTTATCAAACTGATTTCGAAGTAATTGTTGAAAACCTCGATCTACATTATCTTTCTAATCCTTCACCTCTCCGAATTGACCGGCCGTATCAATTAGAGCAATCAATATTAACTGATCTCTCCGATGGGGATCAAAAATTTCATGCGGGCTATGAATTATTAAAAGAACGGCATTATCAAAAAGCACAAGATTTATTTGAAGAAATCTTAGAAAAGAGTCCTAATCACTTACACGCTAATAAAGGAATGGCAGATCTTTACTTTAGAAGTGGAAAATATATTGATGGTATCAAATCAATAAGAAAAAATCTACAGATGAATGCTTATGATGCTGAAAGCAATTTTTTAGCGGGGAACTTATATCGCGCATTACGTCAATATACGAATGCTAGAGAAGCATTCGGCTGGGCAGCTAGATCAATGGAGTTTAGGTCAGGAGCATTCGCTCAAATAGCAGAAATATATTTGAGCGAAAATAAATGGGATATGGCAATTGAATATGCAAACAAGTCAATAGATTTTAATCGTTATAATATCAATGCATACGAAGTCCTTATCATAGCTAATAGAAAGCTAGGGCAGATCACTGAAACAAAAAAATATATCAAAACACTATTAAGTATTGATCCATTAAATCATTTTGCAAATCTTGAGTCTTACTTTTTAAATCCTATTGATACTTTTTGGGATAAATATGTTTCACCTATAAAGAATGAATATCCAGATCAAATTCATTT
>CAJWYZ010000140.1 GCA_913049525.1 uncultured Fidelibacterota bacterium
CTTTACTCTGATAAAGCAGCCATGAAAAAGCGTGAAGAAGAATTGGCGCGTATTCGGGCAGAAAGAAACAAGGCCACTACTGGGAATTTTGCTAAAATGAAAGGTAAACTGCCATGGCCAGTTCAGGGGCCAATAATTAGAAAATTTGGTACTTCCAGAAATCCTAATACGGGGGTAGTTACTGAGAATGTGGGAATTGATATACAGGCAAATAGCGGGGCTTTTGTGAAGTCAGTTTTAGATGGAGTAGTCAGTACTATCACCTATATTCGTGGACATGGTAATATTATTATAATTGATCATGGGGGTGGATTCAGCACCGTTTATGCTCAAATTGATAAAATTACGGTACATGAAAACGAATATGTGCAAAAGGGAAATGCCATAGCATCGGTGGTGAAAGCTGAAGATGGTTCTGTATCAAAACTCCATTTTGAAGTATGGGGGAATCAAAATAAATTAAACCCTGAAATTTGGCTTATCCGGCAATGATTAACTCTAATTTACTCATAAATAATAAAAATTGGCAGCGACTGGTTCGTTCATGGAATTCAGGGAAACTACCCCATGCATTATTGTTTCATGGTCCGGAAGGTGTGGGAAAAGAGGGGCATGCCTTGGAGTTAGCCGCACTATTAAACTGCATTGCAGCTACAGAAAATGGATCTTGCGGAAGCTGCCCCTCCTGCAAAAAAACAAAATCATTCCAGAATGGAAATGTTAAATTAATTCTTCCCCTGCCTCGGGGAAAAATAAAATCCAGCGATGATTCATCTGAAAAGGCATTCTCCGAGTCTAGCTTAAAGGAATACTTAGAACTGCTGAAGCAGAAAGAAGCTGATCCCTATTTTCCCATTCGCTTAAAAGGTGCAAATACTATATTAATTAATTCTATTCGAGATTTGAAACATGATTTGTCTTTGAGCTCAGTCAATAATGAATGGCGGATAATTCTCATTTTACAGGCAGAAAAACTCTGCATTCCCAGCCCGGAAGCGGCTCATTCATTATTGAAGGTTTTGGAAGAACCGCCAGAAAAAACACTGTTTATTTTAACCTCTTCCCAGCCGGGAGCTATTTTGGATACTATACATTCCCGTTGCCAAAATTTATATTTCCCCCCCATTTCAGCCCAAATTTTACAGGAGAGGTTCATACAATCCGGTGTAGATACAGTTCAGGCCACAATAATCGCACAGATCTCTGGTGGCAATGTCAGGCTAAGTCAGAAGTTAATAGAAAAGGCAACTGATTTAATGGAAAAATTATTTCTTCTTTTAAATGCCTTTTTTAGCAGCGATCCATCCATTTGGAATAAATGCATAGATACCACAGCTCGATTGAAAACAAAAGATATCAGTCAAATGGAACAACTGTTCCGCTGTGCGGTACTATTTTTCAGAGACCTCCTTTATTATTCTGCAACGAACTCTGATAACGAGATAATTTTCAAAAATCAAATGGGGAAAATTGACAAATTAACAAAATCGTACCCAGAAGCAGATTGGCATTCCTGCATTCAGCATATTGAAAACACGCAGAATTATATTTCACGAAACGGATACCTTCCCCTTCAAATAATTTGTATGATTCTTGATATTCAAAAATCTCTCAGAGGTGAAATTTATGAACCATTTTGTTTAAATGACTGGACACCGGTTTAAGATTGCCTGTAAAATAAATAAATTGAAATATTACCTTATTGCATTATGTATTAGTCCTTTATTTTCTGCAGAAGGAGGTGACACCCTCACCATCTACCCCATTACTTTTTCTACCCCAAGTCCTGAAGGTTGGAACGCCCAGTACAAAACTACTGCTCACTTCCCCAATACAGGCGGACAATGGGCAAAAATACTCATGGTTCAAACATTGAAATGCGATTCGTTAACTGCTGGGGATAAATACCCCTGTGGTGAATGGGATTATATATGGAGTACTTTTGTAGATGTTCCCAAAGGTGACAGCACCAAACAATTTTGCTTGGGCAGTTTTGTAACCCCTTACGGAAAACGCTTAGAAATGGGAGGAGCATCTGGCTGGGAATGGATATACGATATATCTGAATATGCGCCCATCTTGAAGGGCGACCTGAATTTGAGAGTGGGCAATAACCAAGAACTCTTAGACTTAAAATTTCATTTTATTAAGGGTAAGCCGTCTCGCAATGTGATTTCAGTAGAAAATATTTATTCCTATGCAGATTACAAATATGAGCATCTGGCTGATGATAGTTTACTCATCTCAACAGACATTATATTAAATCCAATTGCCAGTGCATATAGTATTAAATCTATTGTATCTGGCCATGGCCATGCAGGTCCACGCAACTGTTGTGAATGGGACAGTAAAACCCACACATGGTACATGGGGGGTTATGAGCTTTTTCGTTGGAATGTGTGGACAGACTGTGGGAATAATCCCATTTATCCCCAAGGTGGGACATGGCCTTTTGACCGTGCTGGCTGGTGCCCCGGCACAATTGTGGATGAACATGAATTTGAATTGACACCCTTTGTTAGTCCTGGGGATACACTGAATCTGGATTATGGAATCGAAAACTACTATGACAATGGGGAGAAAGACGGCACCTTCCGTATGACGCATCAACTCATCAGTTATGGTACCCCAAACTTTAAAAATGATGTGGAATTGGTGGACATCATTTCACCTAGCAGTACAGATAAATACAAGCGAATTAATCCTATATGTGATAATCCCCAAATCATTATTCGTAATTCAGGTGCCCTTGATCTACAAACGGTTCAAATTAAATATGGACTTACGAAGGGAAAAAAAATCACATATAATTGGCATGGTAATTTATCATTTTTAGAATCTGATACATTGATTCTTCCCTCATTAGATTGGCAGAAATTGAAGAAAGATCCAATATTTAGAGTGGCGTTACACTCTCCAAATGGGGTAAGAGATGAAAATGAGCAGAACAATTCTCTCACCTCAACGGCCCTGCTGCCACTGCAATTGCCAGCTGAATTTGAATTACAGATTCATAGCAATAATGTGAACCGTGCTCATGAAAATACCTTCACCATTTCAGATACAGATGGCGAGGTTTATTTTTCAGATGATAATTTTGAGGATGATACGGATTATAGTTACGATGTAAAACTTAAAAAGGGCTGTTACCAATTCTTATTCACCGATAAAATGGAAGACGGCATTTCTATCCATTGGTGGAATCGTAATTCTGACCCAGAAAAAGTGGGCATCAATGGTTCAGTTAAAATGCTCTCAACAGATGGAGACAAACTACATACATTCAATCCTGATTTTGGCCAGGAACTTCGTTTGAATTTTGTAGTGGAGTGATGTGGGGAATTGCTCATACCACTACTAAACTGAAAATTTGAACAGTGATTGGCAATTATAATGTTTATTTACTTACAGAGAATCTGGGCTGGTAGTGAAGGCTTTCTTCAGGTTCTGTTTAAGCTGCGCTTCCGTTTGACTACCCTGTTTTACAATATCTTGTATGATTGCTGTACCAGAGGATTTATCCCCAAGAGTTCCCGGCTGCGGGGGTGTAGAATTATCCTGAATGAGGTAGAAAAATAGAACCATTCCAATAGATACTATAATAATAATTAATTCCCTGTTCATAATTATATCTCCTTAGATGTCACTAACCTTGATTTATTTTTTTCAGTTTTTTCGCCGCTCTCTTTTCTTTTGCAGTTTTAGTAGGTGCTTTTTTAGTTGCTTTTTTTGAATCTTTACCTTT
>CAJWYZ010000141.1 GCA_913049525.1 uncultured Fidelibacterota bacterium
GTATTTGGAAAAAGATTCGTTTCAGTATCATTTCTTTATGTTGTTTATTCATGATCTGGTTCTATTATTATTGGAATATTTTAGGTTTTAATTATTTATAAAAATAAAACATTAGGGTCTTTAAAAAATGGTAAAGATACATATTTTGTCATTATTGATGGTCTTTGGTATGAACCAAAATCAAGAATTGAAAAAGTTTATATTAATGGAATGGAAGTTTTTAATAGGTCAACAACTGAAAAATAATTCAATATCTATTTTATGATGATTAAAATCATGGCGTTTAAACAGCAATTAATTAACCTATTAAGAATAGGTTTTTTATTCTTTATTATTTTTCATACTTTAATTGCACAACCTTTAGCAATAAAGGGTGGGAGAATAATAACAATTTCAGGATCCGTCATTGAAAAAGGTACTATTCTAATTGATGGAGGAATAATAAGAGATGTAGGCTTAGATATTGAAATCCCTAAAGATGCAGAAATTATTGATGCAAGGGGACAGATAATAATGCCCGGCCTAATTGATGCCATGACTTATTATGGAATTGATTCTAAAGATTTAAATGAATCAATAAAACCTATTTCTCCAGAGTTAAGAATTATTGAATCATATTACCCTTTTGGAAAATTTGGTGATGGCTCGGGTGAAATTAAGGCTAATGATTTACTAAGTGGAGGAATAACAACTATTTATATTGCCCCTGGTGATGCAACAATTTTAGGTGGACAGGGAGCAATTGTTCAAACTGCAGCATTTTCTTTTGATGAAATGATAGTTAAAGCTCCAGCTGCAATTGATATGACATTTGGTTCAAAACCAGGAAAAATAAATAGAGAAGAGAATAGGACACCCGTCACAAAAATGGCTGCTATTTCTCAACTTCGAGAAACTCTGATAAAAGCCCAAGAATATCAAAAAAATAACAAGGTAAGAGATTTAGGCATGGAAGCTTTAGGTCAATTACTTGAAAAAAAGATTCCCGCACGAATTCAAGCAAATAGCCCGGGGGATATAAGATCAGCCATTAATTTAGCAAATGAATTTAAATTTGATTTAATTATTGATGGCGGTGCTTCTTCTGATACTTATATTAATGAAATAGCTAAAGGTAACATTCCTATAATTCTTGGACCAGTATCTCATCCTTATATTTCTGGTGAAGAGATACCAGATTATTTAGAATATCCTTCTATTGATGAAGGTTTGGCCGGTAGATTAGAAAAAGCAGGAATTAATATTGCATTTGGGAGTTTTTCTTATGGGTTGGGTTCTCTTGCAAAAGGAATTACAGGAAAATGGTTGTTAATTGATGCTGCAATTTCAACAGGATATGGAATGTCAGAGCAAGCAGTGTTAAGAAGCTTAACACTGGGGGCTGCAGAAATATTAGGTATAGAGGACAAGTTTGGTAGTTTAGAAAAAGGAAAACAGGCAGATATTATATTATTAGATGGAGACCCTTTAAGTATTAGGACATGGGTTCAAAAAGTATATATCTCTGGTAGGCTAGTTTATTCCAAATAAAAGAATAATATCTATTAATCCAAATTTATGAAAGTCGTAAGAAGAGGAATTTATGAAATTAAATAAAATGTTATTAATTATGAGTATATCTGCTGTTTTGTTACAATCTCAAACTTATGATATTGTTATCAAAGGCGGCCGAGTTATGGATCCTGAAACAGGGTTTACTGGCGTACGTAATGTTGGCATTCGTGGAGATCGTATTATTGAAATAAGCTCAAGTCCATTGACTGGTGCTATTTTAGTAAATGCTAAGGGTTTAGTAGTTTCACCCGGTTTTATAGATCTTCATGCGCATGGTCAGACTAATGATGCGCATAAATATCAAGCAATGGATGGTGTTACCACTGCACTTGAAATGGAAGGCGGAGTAGCATTTTATAGAGAGTGGATTGCCTCAAAAAAAGGGAATTCCATAGTGAACTATGGAGGGACAGCTCCTCATGGATTTTTAAGGGCATCGGCTATGGATTCCAATCTGAAGATTGTGAAAAAAATGGCGAACCAGGTCAAAAAAGAAGGCCTCAACTTAGAAGGTTTGGCCGCTAAACTTTTTGACGAGGCACTTGCTTCGGCCAGTTATAAACCAATGACTCAAAAAGAAATTGACCGGTCCCATCAGTTGATGGATAGTTATCTGAAAGCTGGTGCACTGGGTATTGGTGTACCTGTTGGGTATTATCCAGGCGCAACAGCTGGAGAGATATTTCAAGTTTATGAATTTGCTAAGAGTAAAGATGTACCAGTATATACTCATACACGAGGATTTGGCTTGCCTGGCCTTCAAGAAGCAATGGCAGATGCAACCACCTCTGGAGCTTCAGTTCATCTGGTTCATGCTAATAGTATGTCTTTAGGTGAAATTGAGACTACCCTTTCAATGGTCTCATCAGCACAAAAGTTAGGAATAGATATAACTACAGAGGTCTATCCCTATACAGCGGCATCGACTTCACTTGAATCAGTTATATTTGATGAGGGATGGAAAGAAAAGTTAAATATCACTTATGAAGATATCCAATGGGAAGAAACAGGGGAAAGATTAAATAGTAAAACATTCTATGAATATCGAAAAAAAGGAGGAATTGTTATAATTCATATGATGAAACCGGAATGGATCAAAAAAGGGGTAAGCCACCCTGTAGCAATGATAGCTTCTGATGGGATGCCCTACGCTCCAGGCGCTCACCCACGAACAGCAGGTACCTTTTCTAGAGTCCTAGGTAAATATGTACGTAAGGAACGCGCGATGGATCTGATGACGGCGTTAAAAAAGATGACAATTATGCCAGCGAAACGTTTAGAAGGTGCTTCCCCAATGATGCGAAATAAAGGGCGTCTGCAAATTGGTGCAGATGCTGATATAACAATATTTGATCCTAATGGAATTATAGATAAGGCGGACTTTAAAGGACTTAAGTATTCGGAGGGTGTAGAATTTGTATTAGTGAATGGAACCTTAGTTGTAAAAGACGGGAAAATTGTTGAGACTACATTCCCTGGCAGACCAATTTTAGGTAAGTATAGACGATAATTATTAATTATTAGATAAAAAAATAGGGCAGATTGCCCTATTTTTTTATCTAATAATAGTTATACAATTGTATTCTGATCCCAAACTAAGAGGAGAGGTAAAGGGATTAAATTGATAAACTTATCTTAGGCTTGAAATTAATAAATTTCACAAGTAAAACCAACAAAATTGATGTAACAATAATATTTTAATTATTATTGTTGTATTTCTTCTATTTTATTAAAATTGGGTATCAAAAAATGATTAAAAAAATAATTTTACTTTCACCACTATTCATTTTAATGATTGGCTGTTCACAATATGATCTTGTAGTCAGAGATGGAATGATTTATGATGGTTCTGGTACCAAACCATATAAAGGCGATGTTGCAATTATAAATGCTAAGATAGTTGAAGTTTCTAAATCGATAGATGGGAAAGGAAAACATGAAATTGATGCAAATGGGTTGGCTGTTTCACCCGGTTTTATTAATATGCTCAGTTGGGCCACTACATCTCTCATTGCCGATGGCCGTTCTTTAAGCGACATTAAACAGGGTGTAACATTAGAGGTGTTTGGTGAAGGGTGGTCTATGGGGCCTTTAAATAAAAAAATGAGAAGACAGCAACTGGCCGATATGACTGAGTTTAAATATGAAATTGACTGGACCACTTTG
>CAJWYZ010000142.1 GCA_913049525.1 uncultured Fidelibacterota bacterium
GCCCCCCCCTGCCACCTTTAGAATATGCACCAAATCCTTCGGCACCTGGAAATGCCACAATTTGTGATTGTGCATATATAACTGAAAACAATAAAATTACTAGAAACCTATACATGCTTATAATTTACAAACATCCATCAGAATCAGCGTTGGATTATTTATATGCAAACTGGGTTAGGAAGGAAGAATTGGAGAGGTGGGTTTAGTTAGGGAAAAATAGCTGCTGATTTCCATCGAATGAAATTTCATCAATATGACCAGATATCTTTTTATCATTGGTAAGAAAATGCATATGAACATTTGTAGTATGATGTGTAAAGATAGCTTTATGATGTTTTGAATAGAAACCCAATATTTTCATAGATGTATCTTTGAAAATTACCACAAAATGTTACTCGCCTATATATAGATAGCCGCCCCCCTGAAAGGGGTTTTGGTATAATGACATGAAACAATAATACCTGTTTTTTCATCTATAAAATTTAATCACTTTATATTGGAAATCACCGTTCAATCTGCCAAGTCAGCAGATAAAGTATGCAGTTTTGGAAGTGCATCTAGCCCCAGTTCCAATCCATAGCGATAATCCATCTGAATATCTTTCAGATTGTTTGAAATAACACCACACTCTAATTCACTTTCCGGAGCCACCTGGATAAGCTTCAAATCTTTTGGAGGATTGGAAATATATTTCTGTTCTCGTGAGTATATTTTATCATTACGCATAATAAGTTTCTGCAGTTTCGGGTTATCCCTATAAAAAAGCGGTGCATACAGGGTTTCAAGATTCCAATCAGCCTTCATATCATTTGTATGAGTACGCAATAAAACAATATTCCGGTAACCCCAATCGTACACCCTTTTTACCGGCAGAGGATCTGACAGACTTCCATCAATATACTTCCTGCCGGCTATTTTGCAATATCCCCGGGTTGCCATCGGAAGTGATCCTGTGGCCTCCATAGTTTTCAGCCAGCCATATTTTTTTACGGATAAATATGCAGAGTTCCCATTTAGATAGTTTGTAACCACCACTCTACAGTCAGCATCTTTAAGATGTTTACTTGCGGCATCAATATCAAAAGGATATTGCTTTGATGTAACTTCAAGCAGGTATTTTAATTCCATATAATTACCGCCTTTGAGAAAACGGACTATACTGATAAAATTGGTCTTTTTACTCATGGCCGAAATAATATTGATGTTGCGTTTATACTGCCGGGAAATATAAGATGTGAGATTCATAGCTCCACCGGAAACACCAAGATAGAGATGAAAGGGGTTAAATCCATTAATGATAAAGCTATCTAGTACACCGGCAGTAAAGCCGCTTTTAAACCCACCGCCCTCTACAATAAGAGCTATTTGATGCTGTCTATCGTGTTTTTTTGTCATACTTGATTAATTCTACACAATTTCAAAAGTTCCGCCCCGGCGGATATCGCTAGCACCTTCAGTTAAAGTGACTGCATTTACACCCCCAAAAAATAGATTCTTTTCTTCAAATGGATGAAGGGTAATATCTTCTGGTAAATCAGCTGTAAGAAAATCTACACCCGGTTCACAGTAAAGCGTTTTTCCCTCCAGATGAATTCTGGATGAAATAATTGCTTCATCAAGCCCCATGCCTTTTACTATATAGTTGAGAATGACCTGCACGATGGCAGACCGAATTCTATTACTTCCTCCACTCCCTAATAAAATAAAGGGCAGATTATCTTTCATGATAATGGTTGGGGATACCATTGTTGGCAATCGCATAGGGTGACGCCATTGGTGAAAACCTAGAGGATTAAGATCTTCTTCACCCAGCATATTATTCAACATTATACCCGTACCGGGAAGAATATACCCACAGCCTTCACCATTGGTTGTTGTTACACTGGCACAATTCATATCCTTATCAATAACACTTACATGGGTAGTTTCTCCCCTGCTAGGCTTTATAAGATCATCATTAGACTCCATACATTTAGAAAGAAAGTTTACCAAATTTCCATTAAATATTCCATCTTCCAACAATTCTTCAATCTGGTATTCTTTATTTGGATTAGTACAGACATCCTTCCGAGCTAAATTGGTAACTGCCATGGCTTCAACAATGTGGTTAATATTTATATCTTTTAATTTTGCTTTCTCAAGGAGCTGCAACAAAAATATGATGAGGGTGCCTCCAACAGATGGTGCAGGATTTGAATATACCTCCGTCCCCATAAAGGAGGTCATCACTGGTTTGCGAACAGCCACATGATACAGGCTCATGGATTTTTCATTCAACAATCCCTCTTTTCCAAAAGTTTGTGCAATGAGTTCAGCATATTCCCCTAGGTAAAAAGAAGTGGCTCCTTCCCAGGAAACCCGTTCCAAAAATTCTGCAAAATCTAAATTAACAAAACGGTGACCTCCAGAAAGGATTTTCCCATTTGAGCAAAATAATTCCCGACCCTCTTTTGTATGGGTAAAAATGGGTTCTAATAATTTAAAGATATACGCCTGTTTCTTATTCAGCACATAACCTTCCCGAGCTAATTTTATGGCTGGCTCCATAACTACTGGTAGTGGAAGCACTCCAAATTGCTCCTGCACAAGTACTAATCCCAAAAGTGTGCCCGGTACGGCAGCAGAGCCTTTGCCAATATGGAATGTCTGGGTAGAATCACCAAAATCTACTTCAACACCGAAGAAATCCAGCTTTTCCTTTCCGGTCCGGGGAGGTGTATCCACAAAAAAATCATACAATACAGGCTCAGCGTCAGGTTTGCGGATCATCATGGCGCCGCCGCCACCAGCACCGGTGAGGGCAAATTCAGAGGTCATGGATGTAAATACAGCAGCCACGGCAGCATCAAAGGCATTTCCGCCAGCTTTTAATATTTCAACGCCTGCCTGCGTGGCTTCCTTAGAGCCCGTTGAAATGATGCTTTTATTCAAGATTGGAAAAAAATGTTAATTATGGATTTTATTAATTGGAAATATGGAAGTTATTTAATATTTTCTGTCATTCTAACGATAGAAAGATCGCAACTTTTTAATTTTTCATTTTTTATATTATTGACGTTACTTCGTGGTTAAACTTGGTTAGCCTGTTAATATTAAATTCACAATGGCAATAATATCCAAGATATTCAGAAGCCCATTGCCATCCATATCAGCTGCTTCGCTTTGAGATTGGGTTAATTCTATATTGCCTAAAACAGCTCCTGAAAGAGCCACAACATCTAAAATATTCACCTCTCCGTCACTGTTACAGTCTCCTGGTATAACCATAAACTGATCTATATAATTTATGAGGGTACGAATGGAAACTTCTGCTGCCTCTTTGGCTGTATCCCAGTCTACCTGGGCTCCCACATGGATATGGCCACCAGCCAAACAGGGAATTTCAATATCTTCTTCAAAGGTTTCTTTATACCAGACTCCATGATAGCCGGCAAACTCAGATAGAAACATGCCTGCATTTGTATTATCCAGATAAGGGTCTAGCCCTATATGTGCCTCATTAATAGCATTTATTATTTCATTAATCGGCAGACTAGTATAGCGCACATGATAATTATCAACGGTATCATCTGGAGGGTTGGGCGTTGGCAATAAGGGAGCCGTATAATCGTCATACCAGTTGGTACGGTTTACAAGCCGGTTTTCAAGCTCCCAGCTCATATCATTG
>CAJWYZ010000143.1 GCA_913049525.1 uncultured Fidelibacterota bacterium
TTGAATGAATAAGAAAAAGTTAATGTGGAATAATTATTTCAGCCCATCAAAGGGTTTTACATTGTTCAGAATGACAAGTAAAATAAACCTGCAAACATCTAAGGATAAACAGCTAAAATGATTCTGATTATTGATAATTATGATTCGTTTACCTATAATCTAGTTCAGTATATTGGATCCTTGAACCCCCAATTAGAAGTCCATAGAAACGATAAAATATCCATTGACAATATTAAGAAAATGAATCCAGATCGGATTGTGATTTCTCCAGGCCCTGGAAAGCCGGAAGATAGTGGCCTGTCTATTGATGTAGTGAAAGAATTTGGCTGTAAGATACCAATTTTTGGCATATGCTTGGGCCATCAAGCAATCACGGTGGCCTATGGCGGGGTAGTAGACAGGGCACCTGAAATCGTTCATGGGAAAACCTCCTGTATAACGCAAACAGGGTCAGCCATTTTTAAGAATATCCCAGAGAAATTTGAGGCAACCCGTTATCATTCGTTAGTAGCAATTGAAGAGACTTTCCCGGAGGATTTAAAGGTAACTGCTAAAACAGAAAATGGACTCATCATGGCTTTAGAGCATAAAACGTATCCAACTTTTGGGGTACAGTTTCATCCTGAATCAATAGTGACTGAATATGGTATGGATATGGTAAAAAATTTTTTAGAGGTATAAGATGAAGATTATTTTAGAAAAATTGTTAAATAACATCAGTTTGAACCAAGAAGAATCTAGGGATGTTATGTTTAAGATTATGTCTGGGGAATATGATGATGTCCAGATTGCAGGTTTCCTCATAGCCCTTCGGGCAAAAGGGGAAAAGTCTGAGGAAATCGCTGGATTTGCCCAAGCTATGCGGGATAAAATGACTCATATTGAGTCTGTGGATGATGCCATAGACATGTGTGGTACTGGTGGTGATGCATCAGGCACCTTTAATATTTCTACTGCAGCTTCATTTGTGGTAGCTGGAGCAGGAGTTCCTGTAGCCAAACACGGCAACCGCTCCATGACCTCAAAATCAGGGTCGGCTGATGTGTTGACAGCTTTGGGCGTAGATATTACTCTGCCTCCTGAAAAAGTTTCCAAATGCATCCAAGACATTGGAATCGGGTTCATGTTTGCACCCTCTCTGCATCCGGCAATGAAATATGCTATGGGAGCTCGAAAAGCATTGGGAACCAGGACAGTGTTCAACATATTGGGACCCCTCTGCAACCCCGCTGGTGTGGAACGGCAACTCATGGGAATTTTTGAAGGAAGTCTTACTGATAAGGTAGCCAAGGTACTTCAAAAGTTAGGCTCTAAACATGCTATGGTGGTTCACGGCTATGAAGGGCTGGATGAAATATCTACCACATCATCCACAAAAATTAGTCATTTAAAAGAGGATAACAGTATTGAATCAACAGCGATCTCTCCTTCAGATTTTGGGTTTGAAAAAGCATCGCTTGAGGATTTGAAGGGTGGAGAACCGGAAGAAAATGCTGTCATCATAAAAAAAATATTGGACAATTCCGATAAGGGAAAAAAAGCAGATATTGTCATTCTCAATGCTGGTGCAGGAATATTTGTAGGTGGTAAATCTAAAAATTTAGAAGATGGTGTACAACTAGCACGGGAGTCCATTGAGTCTGGAGCCGCTTTTGAAAAGCTCAATCAACTTGCGGCAGTAAAATGAACATACTAGAAAAAATCATTCAACATAAGAAAGAGGAAGTTAAAGAGAAATCCCGTTTGACTCCTCTTGAGAGAATTCAAGACTCGCAACGGTTATTTGCCATTCGAGACTTTAATTCGGCGTTATGTCAAAATAAAATGCAGATTATTGCAGAAATAAAAAAACAATCCCCGTCAGAAGGTGAAATAATGCCGGAAGCCAATCCTGCAGAAATTGCTGTTGAATATGAGCGTAATGGTGCATCTGCCATATCGGTATTAACTGATAGTCATTATTTTGGGGGTCAGTTAGAATATATTCAGCAGATAAAAAACGTAGTAGATATTCCCGTTTTAAGAAAAGATTTCATCATTTCTGAATATCAAATTTGGGAGTCCTTTCAGTTGGGAGCAGATGCCATTTTGTTAATTGCAGATGCTATTGATAAAGAATTGCTCATATCACTAAACCAATTAGCCTTGGAATTAGGGTTACATGTATTAATTGAAACCCATAATAGTTCACATTTAAGCTGGATTAATGATTTAAATCCTCAAATAGTAGGCATAAATTGCCGAGATTTACAAAATATGAAAACAGATTTAACGTGGCTGAAAACGGTGGCAGAGGAGCTTCCTGTTGATTGTATAAAAGTAGCCGAAAGTGGAATACGTACGAATGATGATCTATCAAAGATTGATCAGTATGGTTATGATGCTGCTTTAGTAGGAACCAGTCTTATGAAAACTGGAGATCCGGGTAATGCATTGGCAACATTATTAAATAGAGTACCCGTTTGATTCACGTAAAAATTTGCGGGATAACTTCATTCAATGATGCTATAATGGCTACAAATTATGGAGCCTCTGCATTGGGGTTTATTTTTTATGAAAAGAGCCCTCGGTACATTAATCCGGAAATATTAAAAACGTGGATTTCAAATGTACCAAGTTCTATAAAGAAAGTGGGCGTATTTGTGAATAAAGATGTTGATAAGGTGAACAAAATAGCAGAAGAACTTAACTTGGGAATGGTGCAGCTCCACGGTGATGAATCGCCGGAGTATTGTAATCAAATGATAAGGCCAGTCATAAAGGTTTTTAGAGTAAATAAAAAGTTTGATTCAATTATGTTAAAAAATTATCAGGTAGCTACTTTTTTGTTTGATACCTATAATAAGGAAAATCACGGTGGTACCGGGGAGTCTTTTGATTGGCAGTCTATTTTACAATTAAACACAGAAACTCCTGTAATTTTATCGGGTGGTTTAAATGCTGATAATGTTTTAGAGGGAATTGAGGTTGTAAAACCCTCTGCTGTAGATGTAAATAGTGGGGTAGAAGCAGCTCCTGGAAAAAAGGATGAGGAGAAAATAAAAAATCTTTTTACAATATTGAAAAATACTAAAGGGAATATTGAAATATTCTAAACTTGATAAATTTATGGTAATTAATAATGGTTTATAAACAGCCAGACAGTAGTGGGCATTTTGATAAATTCGGTGGAAAGTATGTTCCGGAGACTTTAATTCCTGCAATAAATGAATTGGAATCTCTTTATAAGGAGGCACTAAATGATGATGTGTTTCAAACAGAGCTTTCTCGGTTGCGTACTGATTATTCAGGGCGCCCCACGCCCTTATATTATGCCAATCGAATTTCTGATGAACTAGGGTTCAATGTTTTTCTGAAACGGGAAGATTTAAATCATACGGGTGCCCATAAAATAAACAATGCATTGGGACAAATATTATTAGCAAAGCGAATGGGTAAAACCCGCATAATTGCTGAAACCGGTGCAGGAATGCACGGAGTAGCTACTGCAACTGTGGCTGCCCAATTTGGATTAAAATGTATCATCTATATGGGTGAAGAAGATATTCGCCGTCAGAAACTTAATGTATTTAAAATGAATTTATTAGGAGCAGAAGTTCGCCCCGTTTCTTCCGGCAGCAAGACTTTAAAAGATGCCACCAATGAAGCTATTCGGGATTGGGT
>CAJWYZ010000144.1 GCA_913049525.1 uncultured Fidelibacterota bacterium
TTACCACCGTAGTATATTCCATTGCGCCATTAGCTTCTAATTCTGAAACTATACTAGCAACAGTTGAAGCTTTCTGCCCAATGGCAACATAAATACAATAAACAGGAGAATCTGATTCATGGGAACTTTTTTGATTGATGATAGCATCAATTGCAATTGCTGTTTTACCAGTTTGTCTATCTCCAATAATAAGTTCACGCTGTCCCCTACCAATTGGAATCATACTATCAATTGCTTTTATTCCTGTTTGCAGAGGTTGGGTAACAGGTTGACGAGCCATAACACCTAAAGCTTTCCGTTCTACTGGAAGTGATTCTTTAGCATTAATAGGTCCTTTCCCATCAACTGGCTGCCCAAGTGGATTTACCACTCTTCCCAGCATTTCATTTCCCACTGGTACTTCAACAACCTTACCTGTTCGTTTTGCTAAATCGCCTTCTTTTACCAGACGGCTATCACCAAACAACACCAATCCGACGTTATCTTCTTCAAGATTTAAAGCCATTCCAAATACACCATTTGGAAGTTCTACAAGTTCAGAACTCATGACATTTTCCAACCCACTAACACGAGCAACACCATCGCCCACCATGAGGACTTCACCTACTTCTGATACATCCAGATCAACCTTAAATTCCTTAAGTTGCTGCTTCAGTAAGGATGTTATATCTTCAGTTTTGATTTCCATAAATTCTCCAATTAGTAATTACTATTGATAGAGGGAATATTCCAATTTCTGTAACCGGGTAGCGATTGATCCATCAATTATGGTGTTTCCAATTCTAAATTTAACACCAGCTATAATTTTAGTATCAACAACCGATTCCATTTCTATCTTCTTTTCAAGTTTTTTCTCTATTCCAGTTACAAGCTCATCAAATTCATTTTCATTTAGGTGGGATGATGTAGTAACGGTTACCTTCGTTGCTCCACTTTTATTATCAATTAAAATTAGAACTCTTTTGATAATTTCTTCAAGTAATTGAATTTGCCCATCATTCAGCAATTGCACTAAAAGTTCAAATCCAAATTCCGAAAGGACATCCTCCAATACCACTTTTAGAATTTTGGATTTATCTTCTAACGGAATTCGCCGACTTTGTAAAAATAAGCGTAAATCCGGAGAAGTTTTATATGCAGTTAACAATGTATTGAGATGCTGAGATACATCAGACAATTGTCCGGAACCTTCTGCCACTGCAAATACTGCTCCTGCATATTTGTTCACTTCTCGATTATTTTTCATCAGGATTTCCCGATTCCCGCTACTGTTTCTTTGATAAGCCTGCGGTTGTCTTCAGAGTCTACGTTTTTTTCAATAACTTTGGTAGCCGCTTGAAGTGAAAACTCCACTACAGAAGACCTAATCTCCTGAACAGCTTTTTCCTTTTCAGTTTGAATTTGGTGTTGTGCTTTTTCAAGTATATCACCCGCTTCTTTTTCCGCAGTTACTTTTATTTCTTCTCTTACTTTCTCACCTACCGCCTTACTTTCAGCAACTATCTTCTGGGCTTCTGCCTGTGCCTTTCGGATCATTTCTTCATAATCTTCTGCAACTTTACCTGCTTCCTCTTTGGCTTTCTCAGCGGATGAAAGGGCATTCCGTATATCCTCTTCACGTTTATCCAGGGCATCCATGAGGGGACCCCAAGCCTTCCATTTTAAAATTGCCAGTACAATGAAAAAGGTAACAATTGTCCACATGAATAAACCAGGGTCAAAACTTAACCATTTCTCCATCCATCCACCTTCATGAACTGAATCAGCATGACCAGATCCTTCGGTAGCAAAAAGAAATCCACAGATACTAATAGCAGAAATTAAAAGTCTGCTCAATATCATTATTAATTTCCCCTTTTTATAGTACAACAGCTAATATGCAGACAACAAGTGCAATAATTGCAACACCTTCCAGAAGGAAGAGCGGAAGATTAACGGTTGCTCGTATATCTGCTGCGGCTTCAGGCTGACGGGCTGTGGCATTAGCTGCTGCAAAGGCAAGTAGACCAATTCCAAGACCGGCTCCAACAACGACTATTCCTGCTCCAATACCTGCTCCAAGCAAACCACCTTCAGCTGCCATGGAAGTAGCAACTGTCAACATACCCAATACAATGGCTCTTATTCTTAACATTTTATTATTCTCCTTATTGTTATTTATTATATTCATACTTTTATATTCTAATGTTCAGCATGTATTGCCATTCCAATAAAAACAGCCGATAACAGTGTGAATACATAGGCTTGAACAAAACTGACGATCATTTCCAAAAAATAAATTCCCGTATTTAATAAAATAGAGGCAATCCCTACAGGTGCAGCTGAGAGTATTATGGGCAGAGCAAAGATTGCCAACATCCCAATATGCCCTGCGGTCATATTTGCTCCAAGTCTCATGGTAAGAGCAAATGGTCTTACAAACATTCCTAATATTTCAATGGGAATTAAAATCAACAGAACAGGGGCGGGTACTCCACCGGGAATCATATTTTTCCAATATCCCAAAAATCCATGCTTCATTGTTCCAGCAATTATAATGGCAAAAAAAGTGATGGATGCCAATCCGGCTGTAGTATTAAAATTTCCGGTAACCGTTGAACTTCCTCCAGGAATCAGATCAAAAAATGGGATCATACCCAAAAAATTGCAGATTAGTATAAAAATGAAATAGGTGGTTATGAGGGGAGTCCACATTTTGCCGTGGTTGGCGCCAATATTGGGATTTACAATATCTTCCCGGATGAAATTCACTAAAATTTCAAAAATATGACTTATCCCTTCTGGTTGTGAATTAATATCTTTCCTGTATCTGCGAGTACCCCAGATTGCTAAACCAACGGTTACAGCTGCAGCAATCCATATCATGACTACATGTTTTGTAATTGAAATATTAACCCCAAAAAGGGAAAGATTTAAAAAGGTATGGTTTAGATCATTGGTGACATGGTGGAGGATGATTCCACCTAATGATTCACCATGTGGTTCAGACATTTAAGTTCCTGTTATTTATCAATTTTCCCTGAGTTACAAATGCTTCAATAAAATGAAACACAATTAAATTAAGAAGGCCTGTTAATATAAGAATTGCATGAGTATTTTTTTCTGTACTCAAACAAAACAGGCTGACGATTGCAGAAATGAAAACTACCTTTACGCCCAAAATTATAAAATGATTTTTCAAATCCAACTTTTCACCTTGATTGGATAATTTTCTTGCAGCTACTATTCCAACAAAACCTGCCAGCGCAATAATAATGTTCATTAATAAAATCATTTTTTTAATATGTACTTTGACAATTCATAGAGTCCTACTACCACACCTAGCAATAATCCAATAACCACCCAGAAATTGTCGTTCCCTTTATATTTATCTAGCCAATACCCACCAGCACCAAATAGTCCTAAAGCTCCTAAAATAGAATAGGACGCTCCTATGGCTCTTTGTAAACCGTTTTTATCTTTGTCAGACATTAAAAAAGCGCTACTAAACACTTAGCGCTGAAAAATTAGACCTTAAAAAAGTTACGTTTCACCTTTTTCAGGCTGAGATTTCTTAAGCATACTGCACACACCATCAAATTTCGCACCTTCTTCAATTATCAATATTGCTGCT
>CAJWYZ010000145.1 GCA_913049525.1 uncultured Fidelibacterota bacterium
ACTGAAGAATGTTGTTTTTGTAATGATACTTCCGGTTATAGCTTCTACCTTCTGGTATGTCTATGGAGTTTTGCATCCATTCGCAGATGGATACCCCGGTTATATTTGGGGGCTAGATCCTATGTATCCAGGAGTGGTAGTGAGCGGGATATTATTTACTATATTGAAAAGGAGTAAGAATTGAGAGGGAGTGTAATAAGGAAAAGAAATGTGAAAAATTATTCACTATTCTTTACTGGCTATTCTCTCAATATTCTCCCTGGCTTCCCCCACTTCAGGATAATAACTATCCATTTTGATAACTTCCCTATAATCTTTTACTGCCAACTCCATCTGCCCTAAATCTTCAAAAGATTGCGCTCGAAGAAAATAAGCAAATCCCTTCAGCCAATCGAATTCCATATGGTAGTTTGTCAGGATCCAATTACATTTTGATATGGCAGTAGAATAATCTTTCTTATGGTAGGATTTCAATCCCTCAATGTAGGCAAGTTTCAACTGACATTCATTCTGCTGAAGAAAGGGACCCTTAGAAGCAAACTCCCTCAATTCAGGCAGTAATTCATCTAATGCTTCCCACTTCTTGCTTTTTGCCAGAAACTCACCCTTTAGAAAAGCAAAATATGGATGGCCGGGAAACTTTTCCACCAAAGGATATATAACCTCTTCTGCTTTGATATAATCTCGCTCAATATGCAAGTAGGCATAGGTGAGTACATTGGAAGCCTCTATCCAGCTATAATGTGACTCATTTGCTGCAATTTCTAAATGTTTTAAGCCCACTTCGCAATCAGTAGATAGGCCCATGAAGGATGCTCCCCATTTTACGGGTGCCGCTGAAAGGCAGGCAAAATATTCCATGAGCCCAATAGGCATATACACATCCATGAGGGTTTCATCCATATCCTGAGCTAATCGAATATATTTGAGCCCTTGATAACCAAAATAGAGCACATCTAACCATGCCTTTCCAGCTAGTGCAGTACGAGCACGGATGCCAAAAGTAGATCCCAGATAGAGATAGTATTCCGCTTTATCAGGATATTTTGAAATTAAGGATTTATAAATTGGTGCAGTAGCATCAACTTCACTATTTATTGTCTCGTAGGATGCATCATAGCCCTCTTTGGTTTGGGTGTGCAGCCATTTTGCTGCTATTAAAACAAAAGGGGTAACCGGGTGAGTATTGTCAATCCCCCAGGCAGAATCCAGAATGGTGATGGCATTTTCAAATTCGTAATTGTACATGGTATTTATACCATTTTGAACCATTAATTCTGCAGGAGAAGTTTCCCAATTATTGGCCGGTAAAAGGAAAGATGAGAAAAGTAGAAATGTAATAAATGAGAAGTACCTCATTTATTTTCACATAATGCTTTCAATAATTGCTTACTTATTTCCTCAATGGGGATTTGCTTCTCCTGTTCGCGCATATTTTTTAATTGGGGATATCCACGTTCATATTCATCCATCCATTCTTTATGAAATTTACCACTTTGTATTTCTTCAAGGGCAAGCCGCATCTCGTTTCTAACATTTTCATTAATGATACGGTTTCCTCTGGTAATTCCTCCGAATTCTGCAGTATCACTGATGGCTTGATTCATGAATTCAAACCCTTTAGAATGAAATAAATCCACAATTGTCTTGAGTTCATAATAGCAGACAAACCAGGCAGTTATGGGATTATAATTAGCTTCAAGTAATACTTTATATGCTGACTGTATAAGCTTTGGAATACCGCCTGTTAGGATGATCTGCTCACCAAATAAATCCGTCTCTGTTTCCTCCTTGAAGGTAGATTTAAATACTCCCATTCTGGTAAGCCCAATGGCTTTACTGTAGGATAAGGCAATATCAAATGAGCCCCCTGAATAGTCCTGATGAACGGCTATGAGTCCTGGAATTCCCTTTCCTATTTTGAATTGTTTTCTAAGTTCAGAGCCGGCACCACTAGGGGCAGCCATGACTACATTTATAAACTTTGGCGGCTGAATCAAATTATAATGAATATTGTAGCCGTGGGAAAACAGCAGCGTTTTCCCCTCTGTTAAATGTGGCTCAATATTCTCTGAATAGACCTCCTTCATAACCTGATCTGGAATGAGCAAAGAGATTATATCACAATCTTTCACTATTTCGTTAACAGGTGTACAATGTAGACCTGAATCAACAGCCATCTTAAAGCTGCTGCTTTCATTTCTCAACCCTATACTTACATTCATACCACTATCCAGCAAATTAAGTGCCTGAGCTCTCCCCTGATTACCGTATCCTATAATGCCAATGGATTTATTTTTTATTAGATTTAAATCCGCATCTTTATCTTTATATATTTTCGGTAGCTGCATCTAATCTGCTACTGTTTTTAGAATTTCAGTTTTAAAACGAAGAGGTGGCTTAATCTGGAGAATTAATACAGGAAGTAAAATTAATGACCCACATACTGCAGCAATAATGATAATGGTGGCCAGAAGGCCAAATTCATGATTAGGAACAAACTCTGAGAAAAATAGCACAAAAAATCCCAAAGAAAGAATGACCCCTGTACTGATAATGGCTTTTCCGGTGGTGAGCAATGTTGCAGATACTGCTTTTTCATAATCACCAGACAGCTTGTATTCTTGTCGGAAACGTGCCAGAAAATGGATAGTATTATCCACAGCTATACCAAGGGCTATGGAAAAAGTCATAGCTGTTGATGGACGAAGTTTTATGCCTAAATACCCCATGAGTCCTCCAGCTATCATAAGCGGAATAATATTGGGAAGAATTGCCAGTAGAGATAATCTGAATGACCGAAATAAAAAAACAATTGATAAAAATATTATGAAAAACGCTATGAAAAAACTGGTGGTGAGATTCTTAACAAGATGGCGCCCTGTACTAAGTGCAAGTAAAGTGCTCCCCGTTACCTTTATATCAAGACTATCACCAAATAACTTATTACCTGCCAATAGAATTTCTTCTCTAATTTTCATGCCTCGGTCAAAAGGAAGATCAGAAATTCTACAAGAAATTCTTGTTTTAGAGTAATCATCATTTAATAGTGCCTGTACCCGATCAAATTCTACAGTAAATGAAAGCGCATCCAGTTCTGTTTCAGGCAATCTCCTTTCACCATCACCCCACTCTTCATTTGCAAGCATCAAATAATCACCAGGAGTAACGGCGGTATTAATTTCCGAAGTTTTAAGAATTTCTTTCTTGAAGGATTGAATGATACTGAGAAATTCAGGATGCAAACTGCCATTCTCTCTTTTTGTATCAATGATAACCTCCAATGGCAAAGTGCCTCCCATTTTCCGTTCAACATATTGCAGATCATCATAGAGAGGATTTCCTGGCTTTAGATCTTCTAACACCGAAGCATTATAATCAATTTTAAACAATCCAATTAATGCTCCAATAAACAAAATGCCTGAAATGGTTAATATTGATCGCGGATGTTTTTGATTCCACAAATTCAATCGACCGGCAGCAAGAAATTGTCCTCCACGAATAAGTCTGTCAATATGGTCATTATCTGGCGGGCGAATATAATTGAGAATGATAGGCATAATAATTATTGTCA
>CAJWYZ010000146.1 GCA_913049525.1 uncultured Fidelibacterota bacterium
CAAAACCTATCCGGGAATCAAACGCTATATGAATGAAACCATTGAATCCGCCCGGAAAAAGGGATATGTGGAAACCTTGTATCATCGTCGAAGAAGTAACAATAGCCTGAATGCCTCCAATCGTAACATGGTACAGGCAGAAGAACGGGCTGCTATAAACATGCCCATTCAGGGAACGGCTGCGGATATTATTAAAATTGCCATGATCAATATTCATAAACGAATGGAAATCGAAAAATATCAAAGTAAAATGATTCTGCAAATCCATGATGAGCTCATGTTTGAATGTCCTCAATCAGAAGTGGACGTTATTGCTAAAATAGTGGTTGAAGAAATGGAAGGAGCTGTTCAATTAGCTGTCCCATTAAAAGTTGATTGGAAATATGGAAAAAGTTGGTTCGAGGCGCATTGATTGGGAAACAGGAAAAGGCAGAAGTGTAATATTAGTGATTAGGAAGTAGTGAATGACTAATGGCTAACTATGTAAAAACGTAGTCATTCTATAGCTTAGGAACTTCGAATTTAGACACTCAGAAACTAAAAAAAATATGGAAACAACTTGGAAGCATCAATAACATTTAAGGCAGTTGGAAAAGCAATTGGCAAGAAAACTCTGCTTGCAGATTTATCATTTGGAGTAGAAAAAGGATCGACGTTTGTAATTTTAGGTGAAAATGGATCGGGGAAGTCCGTGATATTAAAATTACTGGTAGGTCTTATTGAAAAAGATACAGGTTCTGTTTATATTCATGGGCAAGACATTAGTACCAGAAGTCTAGAAACTCGTTCTTTATGTGGATATATGCCCCAAAATATTAATCTTGATGAAGACCTCACTATTTTTGATAATATTTCCATTCATGGTCAATTGCATGGATTAACCTCTGTCGAGGCCAAAAAAAATACTCTTCATTGGGCAAACTTATTAGGGTTCACTCAATTCTTAAAACAATCCCCTTATAATCAGGCATTTGGTTTGCAAAGAAAAATATTATTTGCCCGTGCATTGGTTCATGATCCAGAAGTATTATTGTTGGATGAGCCTACAACAGGAATGGACCCTCATAGCAGGAGTACAGTGTGGAATATTTTGGATAAACTCCATTATGATAAAACAATAATATTTGCCACGCAAAATTTTACAGAAGCAGAACGATATGCCGATAGAATTGCCATTTTACATGAAGGTAATATCAAAATGGATGGTACTCTGGAAAGGCTTATTGAAACTACCCATGGGCTCACCAATTATCGCTTGGCATTTACTAAAGAACCACCCAAAGAATTTATGGTGCAGCTTGAACAGTTTCCCAGAGTATTGCGTCCCAAGTTAAAGGGCCTTGAATTAGAGTTTTATTCTCGTGAGCGCCAACAATTCTTCAATGTTTTGCGACTTGCTTTAGAACACAATTTATCTGATCTTGACACCAGCATATGTAGATTGAGAGATTTATTTATCGGACTTACGGAAGGAGGATTGGAATGAATCCAATTATCCCTTTGTTTAAGCGTGAATTATTAGAATTTAAAAAACATGCATTCTCAATAATTTTGTTTTGGGTATTGACGCCAATAATTATCCATACACTGTTAGCTATTCCCTTATCACGGTTAATTACCATGGATATCCGTTATTTAAATTGGTCTGCAGCAGGGGTTTGGATAACGGCTGCAGGAATGGTAGCATTTTTGCAATCCGCCACCCGCATGAGAAAAATACAATTTGAGTCGCAACAAATTGATGCGCTGTTAAAATCGCCAATATCCAATTTAGATTTGATAATCATAAATATTTCCAGGGGAATAATGTATGGTATTGGTCAATTGCTAGTAGCAATAGTAATAACCTCTGCATTAAACCATGAATATCAAAGCCTTGGAAATATGTTAATTATTATTATTCAAATGTTTACCCTGATTTTGCATTTCTCTGTACTAGGTACCTTAATTGGAATGTTGGTTTCCAACCATATATCTTTTGTAAATGTTTCATTTATACTATTTTTAGGTGTTACCATGGGATTTGGTAATTTCATACCATTGAAATACTATCCCAGTTCGTATCTTTCCGTTATTAGTGCTATTCCCACAACTACAGCATTTGAAAATGTAAGGTCCGTTATTTTATATGGTCCTTTTAATTGGGCAGGATTTTTTCTAACTCTAATTGGAACAATATTAATTTGCATTATTACGCTTATAATTAGTCATAAGGTATTCAGAAAAATATGAATAAAGAGGATAGATTTTACATTATTGGTGTAGATGGAGGCGCCTCTAAAACAAGGGGTATTTTATTTACAGATCAGGGAGAAACTATTGCCTCAATAATTGATAAGGGAAGCAATTTATCAGTAGATGCAGAAATTGCGGCATCTCGTATTTGTAATATCATAAATAATTTATGCAGTGTTGCAGATATTTCTACAGATTACGTGGACGCTATTGGATTGGGATTGGCAGGTTCATCCACTCAAGATGGACGTGACATGGTTTTTGGAAAGTTAGATAATATAAAGTTATCACAACGAACAATTATCATGAATGATGCTGAAGCAGCATTTATATTGGGTTGTCCCGGCGACTTTGGAATATTAGTAACGGTTGGTACTGGTATTATTTGTATATCAAGAAATTCTGAAGGGAAATCTATTCGCCAGGCAGGCGAAGGACATGACCAAGGGGATGTTGGAAGTGGGTATTGGATAGGCCGACAAGCCCTTTTAAATCTTACCTTGAATGAGACTAGTGTTTTGGGTGATCAAGACTTAGAAGAAATTATGTCTGTTTTTTTGAAGCATGCCAATGATGAAGAATTTCAAGTTGCGATGGAAAAGCTGAATGAAAGTGACGATGCGGTGTTTATCATCGCAGGTTTGGCTGAATCCATAATTGGGTTGGCTGAAAAAGGAAATGAAGTTGCGCTATCCATTGTACAAGAAGCCACCCATGCTGTCTCTGAATATATTATAGCCTTAACAGATGAATTGGATTATAATGAAAGCCATATTGTATTATCAGGAAATGGATCTATAATTAGAAATGATTTTTTTAGAAAATCTTTAAATGATGACCTTCGATTTAATTTTCCAGATATTAAGTGGACATTCTCTTCAATTTCCCCTGCTTATGGTGCAGGTATTCTAGCTGCAAAAATACATGATGTTGATATAAAAGTGAGTGACATAGTTAAAGGAGATGCCCTTGCTCCAGCCTGAAGCAGATATTCATCTTAACTATTTAAAGCAAAATTATCTCACCATTAAAAAAATGGTGGGGGCCGCTAAAGTTATGGCGGTTGTTAAGGCGAATGCATATGGGCATGGCGCAGTTCCAATTGCACATGTTTTATCCGATGTTGGTGTGTCTGGGTTCTGTGTTGCTCTGGCAAAAGAGGCAGAAGAATTGATTGCTGCAGACATATCAGAGCCAATTCTTCATTTAGGAAGAATTTCTGCATCCAGTATCGATTTATATCAGTATGGTCAAGTTCGCTGCAGTATAAATTCAGTTGAAGATATTAATATACTTGAAGAA
>CAJWYZ010000147.1 GCA_913049525.1 uncultured Fidelibacterota bacterium
TTTGCACCAGCTGTTACATTTTTAAGACCTTCCGTAATGATTGCCTGAGCCAGAACAGTAGCAGTAGTTGTACCATCACCAGCAACATCAGAGGTTTTAGAAGCAACTTCTCTAACCATCTGTGCGCCCATATTTTCTACACTATTTTCCAGTTCAATCTCTTTTGCAACTGTTACACCATCCTTAGTCATGGTTGGAGCACCGAATTTTTTATCGATAACTACATTCCGTCCTTTTGGCCCCAGTGTAACCTTGACTGCATCGGCAAGTTTATCAACACCTCTTTTAAGTGAAGTTCTTGCGTCAACATCATAATTAATGTCTTTTGCCATTATTATAACTCCTTATTTTTTATTTAAATTTTGCTAAAATATCGCTTTCACGCATAATGAGAACCTCATTGTCCTCTAAGCTGATTTCAGTTCCGGAGTATTTTCCGTATAAAACTGTATCACCTGCTTTAAGCGTCATTTTAACAACCGTTCCATTTTCACTCACCTTACCAGGTCCCGCTGCAATGATCTTACCCATTTGAGGTTTTTCTTTTGCAGTATCTGGAAGTATAATTCCTGAAGCAGTCATTTCATCAACTTCTTCTGGCATTACCACAACACGATCTGATAGTGGGTCAATATGTACTTTTTTCATGTATTGATCTCCTTTTATTATAGTTCAATTTATTTTATTGATTAGATTTTACTCCGATAGGCGTATAATAACAAACTCCATGCCAATAATTTTTGTCTGCCATTTAGGCACACTTTTGTGATATTGCTCACAAAAGATGCCAATTCTAATTCGAAATACTAAACTCCTGTACTGCCAAAACCTCCGGTTCCCCTGGTAGTCATTTCTAATTCTTCAACCAATTCAAAATGAATTGGAGAACTATCAGTCGCCACCAATTGAAACAGGCGCTGTCCTTTTTCGGCAGTATATGTTTCAGATTTAATATTATCACACATAGCCATAATTTCTCCTCGATACCCTCCATCTATAAGGCCGATAGAATTTGACATTCTGAGGGGTGTTTTAGAAATGCTGGATCGTGGAAATAGATAATATGCTTTCCCATCTTCCGGTTCGCAGGATATGCCAAGTTTTATGGCTTTGGTTTCACCGGGTTCAAATAGGATATTTTCTAGCACATAGAGATCTAGACCAGCATCACCATCATGAAAGTGACCATGATTGCGGTAGAACTCCCATGCGGTTTCATTATGGGGTTTGATAAATAGTTTCATTTTCCTCCTTGATTCATTTGATTTTTTCGGGGTGGGAATATTAAGGCAGGATGGGTGAATATTTCTAATAAAAGGATCATGTTGGGATTGGAAGTATTTCCCCTATCAGCATTCTGCAATTCAATTACCTATTTCCTGTTTAAATTCTCTAATCGTTATTTTCACCCCATCCATCCGCTTCTATCAAGACTGCGGTATTGAATAGCTTCACTGAGATGTTGGGAGGAAATGCTTTCTGATTTTTCCATGTCTGCAATGGTACGGGAAACTTTCAAAATGCGGTCATACGCTCGAGCAGACAGTCCTAATTTATCCATTGCAGTTTTAAGAAGTGCTTCACCTTCTTTATCAATTTTACAATATTTGCGAATATCTGATTTTTCCATGGAGGCATTGGAATGGATTTGTTTCCCTTTAAATCTAATGGTCTGGATGGCTCTGGCTTTTTGAATGCGTGGATGAATAGATTCTGATTTTTCACCAGCGACTTTATTAGTCAATTCTTCAAAGGGAACTGCCGGAACGTCCACATGAATGTCAATCCGGTCAAGAAGTGGGCCTGAAATTCGGGAGAGGTATTTTTGAATCATACCATCATTACAGGTGCATTCATTCCGGGGGTCGGTGTAGTATCCACATGGGCAGGGATTCATAGCTGCCACAAGCATAAAAGTAGCGGGGTAGGTAAGTGTCAATCGAGCCCTGGAAATAGTAACGTCCCGATTTTCTAATGGTTGGCGAAGTACTTCCAACACATTTTTCTTAAATTCTGGGAGTTCATCTAAAAACAACACTCCGTTATGAGACAAACTTACTTCCCCCGGTTTAGGGACTGTTCCCCCACCAATTAACCCTACGTCAGAAATTGTGTGATGAGGTGAGCGAAATGGCCGGGTAGTAATAACCCCAATCTTTGAATTATTTAATCCCGCTACTGAGTGAATTTTTGTGGTTTCCAATGCTTCCTCCATAGTCATCCCCGGTAAAATTGTCGGGAGACGTTTTGCCAGCATGGTTTTTCCACTTCCGGGTGGTCCTATAAGCAGAATATTATGAGAGCCAGCTGCGGCAACTTCCATTGCCCGCTTTACATTTTCCTGCCCCTTTACATCGGAAAAATCCACAGGATACTTATTAGTGGTTAAATTAAAATGCTCTTGATTTTTTACAACTTGAATAGCCTTTTCACCATTCAATATTTCCACCACCTCTTTTAATGTGGCAACAGGTGCAATTTTAAGTCCTGGTACAAAAGATGCTTCTTTCTGGTTTTCAGGGGGAACAATTATACCATTTATGTCGTGTTTTTTAGCATTAATGCAGATGGGAAGTACCCCCTTTACGGGTCGGAGTTCCCCATCCAGACTGAGTTCACCAATAAGTATAATTTTATCCAGAAAATGGGTGTCAACATGTCGTAGTCCACACAGAATTGCTACGGCAATGGGAAGGTCAAAAGCCGCACCTTCCTTACGGATGTCTGCCGGAGCCAAATTTATTGTTATGCGTTTTGATGGAATGCGAAAGCCAGAGTTTTTCATGGCAGCCAGCACCCGTTCTTTACTTTCTTTTACGGCACCTTCAGGCAAACCTACAGTAAAAAATGCGGCAGGAGTAGTGTTTTCTAAATGGGCTTCAACTTCAACAGTATAGGCATCTATTCCTAATACTGCACTGGATAAGACTTTTCCAAACATGGGACCTCTTTAATTAACTGCTTAAAAGTACAGAGTTCCAGCGGTGTGATTAAAGATGTTTCTAGAAAAAAACTAAACTAAGAAGTAGCTTTCTTTAGTCTTTTAAGTAGTAAAAAGGGCAAAAGATAAAAAATGAAGGATATAAGCGCAAAAACTTCACAGGCAAATATATACCATGGCCACTGGCCAAAATAATCCATGACAGAGGATACTTTGGGCAGTTCCCGCATAAACATATAATTCACATTAAAAGTAAAATCAAATACCAAGTTGATAAATGCAGGAACCTGTAACCAGAGAAATGCTCGCCAGACTGATAGCCAGGTCACTTTCCAATGATAGTGAAAAACTAAAATCAGTGCCGCCAGAACAATGCCGGTATGGGTAATGAAATATTCAAAGAAAAGATAATGAGGGTACCCTGCAAAGAGCCGCGGGGTGATAATGCCTTGAACGGTACCAGCCATGGCCCAGAAGTATACCACTTCAAAAATTGCATACGAAGGTCTGAATATGAGGAGAATCCCTAAGAGATAAGCATTGATTGTACATAGTTCAAACGGCATAAATTCAGCCCAGTATGTATGCCCCAG
>CAJWYZ010000148.1 GCA_913049525.1 uncultured Fidelibacterota bacterium
AGGGTTCGGCCAATTTTCTATTTATGCGCTGTAGAAAGATGGGGGTGTTGACAATTCAGGCAGGTGGCGTTGATTCCAAGTCTCATGCGTTCAGATCTATGTTTTTAAAATGTCGATCAATCAAAACCTGCAGGAACCACCAACACCAATAGCCTTAATCGTTTTATATTTAGACACGACTTGCTAATCATCATTATTTAACGAAGAATTTATTAATTGAACAGTAATATTTGAAGTTTTCTGTGTCAAAAGAAAGTCACGATGAGTTTTGCGCACCTTTCCTTGCTGTCGATCCTTCACAGCCAATGCCCAGGAAAATGGTAACAACAACCATAAGGAAAATTGACTGAAGTTCCCACCCCGTAATCTCAAAACCTCGCTCAATGCCATTTCTCCGTGAAGACAATAACTCAACTTTCTTTTTAACTATTTATGCTGGTTAGGACCACAAAATGTTCCTTAAAGATGAAATTATGGTACGCCTTATGAATCTAATTAAAGACCATGAAAGTAAAAGTATTAATGTTGTAAACCGAATGATCTTTTTATGAAATAATGCTTGGTAGGAAGTTAACTCACCTTTTTCCATATTCCATAATTGTGCACTTAATCCTTCTTCTCCATAAGAATCCTTAAATAGAAAAGTTAAGGGAATGTTAATTCGCGAGCAACTCATACCAGTACAACATAATTCTAGCCATAAATGATAATCTTCTCCATAACGTTTTCCTTCAGGGAAACGTTGGACAATGTTACTACGTAACATTACTGAAGGGGTAGAAAAACAATTTGAAAATAAAATCTGTTTTCTGCTGACATTATAGAAGACTAAATCTTCATCAATAGAAATATGAGATTTATTTTTAAATAAATCTATTTCATCAATTTGAATATAATTATGGCCAGTCAATATCACTCCAAGATTTTCTTTCATATATTTATACTGGATTTCAATTTTTCTTGGGTGCCAAGCATCGTCAGAGTCTAAAAAGGCTATATAGGGTTGAGTTGCTATTTCCCATCCAGCATTCCTTGCACTCGCCACACCTAAGTTAACAGACAAAGAAATGACCTTTATCCAGTTAGGATAACTTTTTTCAAGTAATTTTAATTGAGTTAATGTATTATCATCACTAGCATCATCAACCAGTATTACTTCAAGCGGCTTAACAGTCTGTGTTGCAATTGAATTCATCGCACGAAAAATAGTTTTAGTACAATTAAAACAGGGGATAATTACACTAACAGCTGCATATTTATCGGTTATACCATAATGCAATTGTTCATCACTAAATATTTTACGTGTACCAACAGCACACCAAAAAGGTACTGTTAATGAGAATTCAATATTCTCAAGTCCTGAATTTTCCATCATTCTTCTAATATTGTTCTTAGAAAATCTTTGTTCTAATCTGGTACCAAAACGATCCAATGAATCGGTCCTCATAGTATAAAAGCTATGTTTACGATAAGCACTTAAAGGAAAATCAGAAATTTCAAATCCTAGTTTTTCGAAAAAGTAAGCACATTTTGCTAAAGGTAAATAAATAATAATCGCTATTATTTGACTTATATAATATCTCAAATTATGAGGCAACTTGGAAACAAAAAAGCGAAGAAACTCACTTATCTTCCAAATTAATTTAAACCAACCTGGTTTATTATCAAATGAATAATAAAGGTAAACTAAAAACGGTGCACCAGCCTTTAACTTTTTAACACATAAGTTCATTGCTTTCTGTGTATCCGGAATATGGTGTAAAACGCCTATTGAATATCCAAAATCCATACTTTGGTCATCAAGAGGCATATGATCGACATCGGAATGATAAAATTGACAATTAGAATTATCCGAGAGATTCTTCTTTGCAATTTCTATAGCTGAGCTAGGGTCTATGCAGTGAAGAGTACCTACACGAGGAGCAACTAATTTAGCCCATCGTCCACTACCACAACCCAAGTCAAAACCTGTAGCATCAGGTTTTAACATATCCCATGGGAAAATAGAAAAATATAGGTCAAAAAGTTTTTGATGCTCTTCAATGGATAGTTTTGATTGGTCAAATCTTCCCCATTCGTCACCAAAACCAGTTACAGTAGGTTTATCAATATTATTTTTCATATTTTGATTCTAAGTTCTTTGAATTTACAAGATTTGTTATTCTATACTTATATTGGTAAATAGAAAACTGATAAATTTCATAATATAATCCAATGACATACAAAAGAATTAAAGGAAAACGATAACGAGCGGCTGTTCCAAAGTTTGATACAACTATTCCATTTATAGCCATTGTAATAAAAAAATAAATCATCCACTTAATTGTTATTCTCATGTTAATACTTAGGCATCTTGATGTCATTAAGATTAAACAGACTAAAACAACCATATTCTCAATTGACTGTATATATTGAAGTAAATTCTGAGCTTCAAAAATAGAAGGTTTGATTAAATAATACGGTGCTTCAATTAATGATAAAACAATGAAATCCCACGTTGTATTAAGGGCAATATAATCATCACGATCACCATATCCAGCTTCGATGTTTTCAATAAAAAATGCCCATCGATAGAAATCTATCCTTTCTATAAGCAAATTCAACTGAGGGCTTGATACAAAAAGAAGTGTCAATATAAGCAAAACCGCATATAAGCTATATCTATATTTATAATGTAATAGTTTCAGATTGCTAAATATTGATAACAGAAAAAAAATAATAATAAAATAAAAACATTGGTATTTAATAAAAAATAAAGGGATACTAAAAGTAAGCGACGTTATATATCTTTTTTCAATAAAACTAATAATAGATACCACCATAAAACAAAGTATTAAAGTATCCCTTAATGAAATGGAGGTATATAGTAATGTGCTTGGCATAAATAGAATAAAGTATAGAGGGAGTCCTTGTAGAAACTTTTTGTTATAAATCCAAATAAATAAAATAATAAATATAAATCGATTAAAGAAACCCAAACTATTAACTGTTTCTACATATGGAAGAGGAATAAATGAAAGCATCCATGATGCAATGTAAACAGTACCCCCTGGCACCTCAACAATTTCATTAAATGAAAAAGATCTTATACTAGAAACCATATTAAAATAGCGAATCTGATCCGGCATGTAACTAACAGGAAATAAGACATCATTTAAGAGGTACGGCAGCATAGATTGCAAGCCCAGTACAATAGCAATCCACAGTGGAATTAATCGCATATGACTTGCTATAGCTACAAGCAAAAGACAGGCTATATAATTTGGAAGGTCAAAATAAAAGTTAGTCATATCATTTAAACAACTTCAAAAATTAATTTTAAATATATTACAAGTGAAGTGGCCCCGTTTGTCTGTACAGCCAAACCTGATTTATAAGTCGATTCCAGCATTGTATTAGGCTGCCCTGGGTAGTGACAACAAGTTATTATAGTAGAACTGATCAGGCGATATAACGTCAAGGCTGGAGTGAGGTCGTTCTCTGTTGTAGAAGTTGAGATAAATCCCGATTGATCTTCTTGCCTCTG
>CAJWYZ010000149.1 GCA_913049525.1 uncultured Fidelibacterota bacterium
GAACGTGGATTTATTATATTAGTAAACACCACTGAAGGACCACAAAACACATTATCTTCCAAAGTCACACCTTCATAAACTGAAACGTTATTTTGTATCTTCACATTATCACCTATCTTAACATTACCTCCAATAAAGACATTTTGTCCAATCTTACAACCCTTTCCGATCCTGGCATCTCCCATTATATGGGAGAAATGCCATATCTTCGTCCCCTCCCCAATCTCAGCACCTTTTTCTACATAAGCTGATTCATGGACATAAAATTTTTTAGTCATATACCTCCCACTACAGACTTACCTTGACCGGATGTCCATTCTGTTGCATTGAAGTTTGCGCCTTTTCCAATATCTTGACCACTTTAACTCCATCTCTACCACTGGTATCCGGTTCTTTATTCTTATCTATGCATTCCAGAAAATGCTGACATTCTAACTTCAATGGTTCGGTGATATCAATTTTAGGAATATTGATATCACCAAACCGTAAGGTTAAGGAATCTCCATAAGACACATAACCGGGTTCTTTATGAACACCTTTGTCACATATCCTTATCTTTTCAGTATGCTGCATATCGTCAAACGTCACCATCTTCTTACTTCCTACTATAGTAAACTTTCTTTCCTTATATGGATCAAGCCAGCTAAGTTGAAGATTTGCCATAGTTTTATCTTTATACTGAATATTCAAGAAAACAACGTCTTCGACGTCTTTTTGCAGGTATGCCCCCCCCCTTGCGGAGACAGTATCTATTTCGCTACCTAGTAAATATAAAATAACCGATATATCATGAGGAGCAAAACTCCAGAGTGCATTTTCATCTTTCCTTATTGTTCCAAGATTTGTTCGCTGAGAATAAATATAATAGATGTCACCAAGTTCATTCTTTTCTATTAATTCCTTAATTTTATGAACAGCAGGATGGTACCTCAAAAGATGTCCAACCATAAGTGGTAATCTTTTGTTCTCTGCTAATGCAACAAGATCTTCAGCCTCTCCTGAATCAAGAGTCATTGGTTTTTCAATGTAAACGGCCTTGTCTGCCAGCATTGCCTTCCTGGCGAGTTCATAATGGGTTGGCGATGGGGTGGATATTACGATTCCATCTACTTTCCTATCATTTAGAATTTCACTGAATGAGTCAGTAAATTTTACATTGTGATAGTGATTCCGCATAAAATGGATCTTGTTGGGGTCCATGTCACAACCTATATAAAGGCTTTCAAGCTGGTTATAGACCCTTACCAAATTCATCCCCCAATTGCCCATTCCAACCACAGCTATATTAGGCATCTGCGACCTCGGGAATCTCAGGTTTGAACATCATCTTCCATATTATGAAGAAAGAACAGCCATAAAACAGGAGCCTGGCGAGCCTCATAACTACCCCCCATTTCAGAAATTGATTCATGAACTCTGGTAAACTTCTTAAATTATAGAAATACTCCGGGTCAACAGGCAGTAGCAACTGCCAACACAGCGCCCTGCTGTTAAGGGCATATAAAAAAAGGCAAACAATCTGGAACACATAAATCTTTCGGGGTATATTTCCATTTACTATTCCTATTATCAGTAATGGAATCACCCATTGAAAGTAGTGAACCGGAGAATAAAAAATAAAATATGACAACAGCATCACACACAAAATATATTTCCAGCCATCAAAACTTAAATTGTACCTTGCCTTTTTCCAAAACACAAGCCTGCAAACTAGAAGGCCATAGCATGTAATGAATATCATCTTACCAATTGTAAATTCTATAGTGTCAATAATACTGGCTCCAGACTTTACTACAAATATTGGAAACATTGCAATAAGGACATAATTTCCAGTTGAAATGTAAAATGGTAGCATTACCAATAAAATGGGGGCCACAGATATCAGCATCAACTTCACTGCTTGCTTTAGATTCACACCTAGGAGAAGGCTCATGGGTAATATCAAGACTAAAGACGATGGTTTCAACAATGTCGAACAACCAATAATAAGCATGCCAATATTCAACCTCCTCTTAGCTATCAAAAGCAGTGATAATAGTAGAAAGAACGCCAACATAATGTCAAACTGACCAAATATGTAACTTCCAAATATGACCACAGGATTAATCATCCATAGCTTAAAAGCCCTGACTGATTCCTGTGCGTTTTTAAAATACAACATAATTACAAACGCGCACAACAAATCAAATAAAAGATACGGCACTTTCATAAGCGATATATAATATCCCAGTTGATTAAATGGAATCGAAAAGAGTTCTAAGTAATTTTGACGATCACCTAACATACTCATTTGAGTAACCGTCTCCATCCAATTCCCAAAGCCAGAGGTTATCGGCTTGACCACTACATAAAAAGAGCCTAATAAGAAGTACGTTAGCGGAGGATAATAGTTAAGCCCTTTCCCTGCCAGGGTCTCGTAAAAATTTACTTTGATATATCCATATATATCATAAATACCTTGATAGGCCAATTTTGAGGCAAACATATGAGTATGTAAAATATCATTATGCATTGTGAAAGGAATGAAAATCATACGCAACAAAAACCCTAATACCCCGAATATTATTATTGTTCTCCTCAATCTTTTATCAGCCCATAACTCGTTAATTACTTTGCTCATAGTTTATTATCCGTCTGCCTGGTTAACAAATTCCTTACTATCAATCTAAGAAACCCTATGGTAGTATCTAAAGTTTTCATCTTACTCTTACCTACTCTTAAATTACCCTGTAGGCTCATGGGTACTTCTGCAATTTTAATTCTCAATTTGGCTAGTTTGAGAAGAAGTTCTACCATACAGGAGAATCCCTTTTCTTGTATAAGCGTATCTCCGTAAATCTCACAAGCCTTCTTTATTAAACTGGCCCGATATACCCTGTAAAAAGAACTGAATGTATGTATATCCTTCAAAGGAGTTGTTATCCTCAATAATAGATTTGCACAGAAACTTAAAAGTTTTCTATGTACCGCAGTTCCTTCCACCCCGCCACCCTCTAGATAACATGATGCTAATACTAAATCATACCCCATGTTTAACTTATTTATCATTTCACTCAAAACAGACAAATCACTCGTATTATCAGCTTCCTTTGAGATTATTATGTCTTCGTCTGTTGCTATTTCTGCAACGTAAGCAAAACCCCTTTTAAAAGCCTCTCCTACTCCTTTGTTACTAACCTGGTCTAATACCACAAGAGGTATTTCTTCCTGAAAACCCTTAAGTATCTGCATAGTACCATCGACAGAACCATCATTCACTACTATAATCTGATAATCAAAGTGTCCTTCCTCCGCAAACCGTCTGGTACATTCCAACAGTTTCTTTATATTTTCCTCTTCGTTATATACCGGAACTATAAATATCAGCATTTAAATGTTCTATTTTTCCACGCTATGAGCACAATAAACCCTTCTTCCGAATCAACTTTCGGCTTGAGAAACCAGTAACCCCTGTGATTAAAA
>CAJWYZ010000150.1 GCA_913049525.1 uncultured Fidelibacterota bacterium
CCTGTGACCCTCGGCTTAGAAGGCCGATGCTCTATCCAGCTGAGCTACCGGGGCAAATTAAAAAATCAATACCAAACACCAACAATGATGCGTGTATTGTGAGTGATAATTATTTCATTGATAGCAGACTTGAAAATATAAAGCAATTAATCAACATAATTCCCTTCACGAATTGGGTAATGGAGCAGTCGGCAGTCAATCTTCCCATTTTTCAGAACATAATTTCGCTGAGATTTAAGCCCAATGAGTTTAGTAAGTTCTTTGTTCCCTGAAAAAATGAACGCATCATTATTTACACAATTCTGTTTGAGAACACTCCCAATTAATTGATAAAGAGACTCCAATTCTTTTTCTTCACCGATTCTTTCACCATAAGGAGGATTCATCAAAATTGTACCTCCAGAGGATTCAGGAGTAAAATCTTCAAATTCTTTTTTGGCAAATTTTATATGGGTATGAATCAATATTTGCCTGGCATTTCGTTTTGCCATATCTACATTGGCACCCATATTGTCTGACCCAAAAATATGGAGCTTATCATTTCTTATCTTTTCCCGTGATTCTCTAACAACCAAGTTCCAAAGTCGAGGGTCAAAATTCTTCCAGCCTTTAAAAGTATAACTTTTTCTATAATTCCCACCTGGAATATTCCGCCCGATCATGGCAGCCTCAATAGGCAGAGTCCCCGACCCGCACATAGGGTCATAAAATGGTTTACCAGGTTCCCATCCAGACAGCAGAATTAATCCTGCAGCCAAAGCTTCATTAATAGCAGCCTTATGAATTTTCTGTCGATAGCCTCTTTTTGAGAGTGATGATCCTGAACTATTGAGAAAAACACTCACTTTATCTTCATGAATAAAAACAAAAAGTGAATACCGTGGATTGTCTTTATCTACATCAGGGCGTCTTTTTGTTTTCTGGCGAATACGATCTACAATGGCATCTTTAACCTTCAGGGTTACAAAATTAGAATCGGTAAAATGTTTTGAGAATACGCGAGATCTAATGGAGAAAGTATCGTCATGATTAATCCATTCATACCAGGGATAATCTGCAATTTGATAATAGAGATCTTTCTGGTTATCAGCAGTAAATTCTAAAAGTTTTACTAGTGCAAACATTCCTGTTCGGGAATAAAGATTTACTGTGTATAAGGTTTGCAGATCTCCTTTGAACGAAACTCCCCCACTACCTGTTTTAACGTTTTTACAGTGTGGTGATATATCCTTGGCTGTAACCTCCTCAAGTCCCCGGGGGCAGGTGAGATAACACTCTAAGGTTGAGGATGTAAAGGGGTTCATCAATTTTTAAGCGAATGAGCTTATATTCTTGGCGGGCTTACAGCAAAGACATCTGCAATATTTTTTAAAAATTGGATTTCCGTTTTTTCAATTTTACGATCAGCTTCCGCAATTTCAGCCAAATTTTCCAGTAATAATGCAGAGGCCAAATTATCAAACCATGGTTCATTATTCAGAGTAGTACATGATTTAAACAAAGCCTCCATTTTATCATCTTCCTCTTTGTAAGACTCATAGCTGCTGATTACGTTTATTAGTTTCTGAGCAACTTGATCTGGCTCATATGGCTGATTTGAACTGGAAAGTAAAAATTCCATTTTTTCTGTGATCACCTGCAATTCTGAATCTGCAAGATACCAATCTGTCATATGTGCATATGCCACTAAAATAAATCCATAGTGGTCAATCCAATCCATTTCATTTTTATTTTTATTTACCATATTTTTACTGGCGTTTGCTCCGATTTACAGCATGATGTTATCGATAACTTTATTCCATTCATCCAGCGATTCCTTTGTTTCTGCATCCTCTTTGAGTTCACCTGCAATTTCAATAGACTCAATTAGATCATCCTTCTGAATTGTATTTACTACATCCAGGCTGTCATTATCAGAAACTGCTCCAAATACGGTATGTTTTTTATCCAGCCAGGGAGTTTCCACATGCGTAATGAAAAATTGACTTCCATTGGTATTGGGGCCTGAGTTTGCCATTGATAATACGCCGGGTTTATCATGCTTTAAGTCACCATGAAATTCATCTTTAAATTTATATCCGGGGTCGCCAGTTCCTGTACCTATGGGGCACCCACCCTGAATCATAAAATCATCAATGACTCTGTGAAAGGTTAATTTATTGTAAAATCCGCGCTTTGATAAATTCACAAAGTTAGATACGGTCATCTTTGCTTTATCTGCAAAAAGATCTAATTTAATGTCGCCTTTATTTGTCTTAATAGTTGCCTGCATACTTTTCTTCCTTATGTTATAAATTATGTTTAAATTGAAATTACCATGCCGTCATAGGCAATGTGAAACCCCTGCTGTATTACATATCTTTTCGCTTCACTGCCTTCCCTAAGTACATTATTGGTATGATTCAGGTGTGTGAAATTTACTTTTTTTCTATCCATTTTATCTAATGCTGAAAATTTTTTGATACTTTCCCTTATGGATGGATGCGGGATAGCACTTACATCTCTGTTTTTAAGCTCTGTTTTATCATAAAAGGTTCCATCCAGCAGTGCAATATCATTTTCTTTGATCAGTTCATTGATATCAGTATCCCATTCGTCCCAGGAATCAATATCGGGTATATATAAAACTGATTGGCGTGAAGATTGAATGCGGTATCCTACCGTTTCTGAATACTCATTACGATGAGGCACCTGAAAAGGTGTAATGCTTACATCTTTACATATTTCTACGGGGCAATTATCCTGAAGAACATTTAAGTGAATGTTATTCAATTCCAGAAGCTGGATAAATGGTGCGTTGTTTTCCAAAAATGACTTCATTTTCGGCATAACATATACAGGTATTGCATTTGTGTTCATTGCTTCAAGACCCAGTTCCAGAAGCCCCATATAATGCCCTAAATGGGCATGGGTAATACAAATACCGGAAATGCGGGGTTTATCATTTACATGGCGTTCTATCAGCTGCAGTTGGTATTTAAAATCAGGGGTTATATCAATGAGAAAACAATCATTACCATCTAGAGCGGCAAGTGATGCAATGAGTCGTTTCTGGCTTGAATCTTCCCATGCTTCCCTGCAGCAATTGTCTGAACAGCCAGTATGAGGGTATCCTCCATCCTGCGCTGTTCCCAGTACTAACAGATTTTTGGATGCATTTGCCTGATGCAATGTTCTATTGGGAAGTTGGGAAGATGTTATAAGTTATTTGCAGAGCTTTCTTGTTTTTGGGTTCTTCCAGGAAGTGGTTTTCACATGCTCACTGCTGATCCATCCCTGAACCTGGTTTACTGGGCTTTCTACCTTATAATCATCGTCCCTTTTCTCAATAATACGGGCATAGGATGAAGCCCTGAGTTTGCCTACTGTACTGCCTTCTCCTTCTGCTGGCGGAGTATCCCAGAGGTCTACGGTATAATTGAGGAAGACCCATTTCTTATCTTTTCCGATCCGTTCAG
>CAJWYZ010000151.1 GCA_913049525.1 uncultured Fidelibacterota bacterium
GCGAAGTCAGCGATAGTTGCTTGCAATATTGGGGAGGAATGGGTTTCATGTGGGAAAGTCCACCAGCTCGTTCCTATAGAGACTCAAGATTGGGTTCCATCGGGGGTGGCAGTGATGAAGTGATGCTTGGAATTATTTCTAAACAGATGGGTATTTTGGGTTAATTAGAATTTCCCTAGATATCACTTTTGATCCATTAACTGAAGTAACATCGTTGTTGCTCTGATTGAAAGAAAGTGATTCTTAATCTTTCTGGGCTTGTTTTTCAGCTCTTCGCTTTTGTCTAGCTTCTCTTCGTGTTTGCCATCGTGACTTTTCTTCTTCCATGACGCTCTCACCTGCCTCAACTCTTGTATCGCCATTAGCGGGTGTGGATTCATCTGTGTTTTGATTCTGTGTTTGATTCATGATGACTCCAACCATTTCTAAAATTTGCTCATCGGTCATATTTTGAATGAAAATACGTTGCTCATCATTCAATGCTGGATCTAACAAAGCTAAATTTCTGACCTTGTCTGCAACAGCTGTTGGATCTGTCTCATCAATGATTTCATCATCACCCGGTTTTGTTGGCTCAGGTGGTACTACAGATTGGCCACCTGCAAGTCCTCCGTATTCAGATGATCCGCCAGTGAAAAGACCTGCTGCTATCCCGCTAATATCCTTCCACAATTTGTCTCCTTTACCTGCCTCTGTGGCTGTTGCCTCTGCTGCATTCTCGGAAGAAGTATCTTCTGCAGTTGCTGCTTCTGACTGCTGATCAGTTTTTCTTTGTTGCCTAGCTTCTTTCCGTTTTTGTCGACGTGATTTTTCTTTTTTTGCTTTATTAGAACGATTAGAAGATTTACTAGAAGCCTGAGATGGCATAGATCTAGGCATCACCCCCTCAGTAAAATAATTCGGGGGGTCTTCTGCGCATGGTCCTAATGATTCTTCTACATCAGAATCTATTACAGAGCTATCATATGCCAAGTTATATTCTCTAAGTGTTCTGTATTCAATGGTTTGATCTATCAATTCCAACAGCTCTGATAATTCATCATCTTCAATATTTTCTATTTTATTGATTGTTTTATTAGATGAGGTTTTATTGTTAGAGATTTTAGGTGTATTGTTACTTATTTGATTAAATGACTTGGTCTTAAGAACATCTGGGATATTGAATATAGATCTGTTTTGTAGCTCTTTTAAAGAATCAGGAACAATCAATGCAGGCACAGAAATACTTTCTTGGTATTCTTGAGGTTCATTACAAGTCTGAACTGAACCTTCAAAGAAACTGCATCCTGACAAAGTAAAATAAATCACAATGAAAATATGTTTTATTTTAATTGGGGTATTCATTTGTTTTACTTTTTGTTAGTCCCTACATTATTACAAATTAAACTTTAGTTCCCTGCCCTTTTTCTAAGTTTTTAACTACCTCTTAATCCAAATAGCAATCACTTCATTTTTGAAGTAACAAAAAACTAAGAACAAAAAAGATTGATATTTTAATATAAAATGGGGCGATTATGATATTAACTTCATAAAGACCTTGGATGTTTTTGACAATAATAGAATTGGTGGAGCATATATGGTTAAAGTAAAAGTTGGAAAAAAAGTACCTGACTTCAAAGCAGCGCTAACAAAAGGTTCAGAATTTGTTCTAAGTGAGAATTTAGGGAAAAATATCATTGTTTATTTTTACCCAAAAGACAACACTCCTGGATGCACTATGGAAAGTGAATCATTTAGAGATCATTTTCAATCATTTCGCTCTAACAATGCTGAAATTATAGGTGTATCCAGAGATTCTGTACAATCTCATGAAAAGTTTATTCAAAAATACGCTTTCCCATTTGACTTGATTTCCGATGAAGATGAAAAAGTATGTCGACTATTTGATGTGATTAAGGAAAAAAATATGTACGGCAAAAAATACATGGGCATTGAACGAAGTACATTCATCATCGATGTAAGCGGAATTTTGGTTCATGAATGGCGAAAAGTAAAAGTGAAAGGCCATGTTGAAGAAGTATTAATAACCCTTGAACAGATGTAAGAGATGCTTCCAAAGTATGGATAAATCCTTTCTCAATATTTTCATATTCTTATTCTGTTTTTTTCAAACAAGCATTAGCTATTCAGAAATTGAACTCCCTGATTTGGGAAACCCTTCGGATATTTATATGTCTAAGATGGATGAACCAGCAGTGGGAAGAGCATACTACCGAGAAATGCTGAAAAAAGATCAAGTAGTCGAAGATGCATTGCTCCAAGAATATATTCAGCATCTGGGGGAAAAACTGTCATCTAAGGTCCAAGAAGGCGATTATAAATTTAATTACTTTTTAGTCCCACAGAGTACTATCAATGCATTTGCATTGCCTGGCGGTTTCGTCGGAATTCATTTGGGCCTAATTTTAAATGCGGATACAGAAAGCCAACTCGCCTCAGTTCTTGCACATGAAATCAGCCATGTAACTCAACGCCATATTTCCAGACAAATTGGTAACAGTGTACCTAACTCAATTCAAGGTGGTTTGGTTCTCTTGGGTGCTATTTTATTGAGTGCAATATCTGGAAGTAGCGAAATCCTAGAGGCAGGTTCTATGTTAGCTCCCTCGATTATGCAACAAGGTCAAATTGATTTTACCAGAGAAATGGAAATTGAAGCGGATGCTACTGGTATTAAAACATTGGCATTATCTGGTTACAACCCATATGCAATGGCCGATTTTTTCAATAAATTATCCTCAGGAGATGACCCGAGAAACGCTGCATCAATTGAATTTTTAAGAACCCACCCAACATCTGTTAACCGTGCTGCCTCTGCACGAAAACAAGCAAGAAAATTAACTGTCAAAAATATTGATGATTCACTGGTTTTTGAATTAAGCAAGGCGCGAATTAGATATCTGTTTAACAATACCTTGGAAAAAGCCAATCAATACTTTAAATTAAATACAGCTGGAATAGATGTCACTCAAGAGAACCTTAGTTATAAGCAAGTTGGTAATTTATACGGATTAGCGCTTACATACATTGATTTGGGTCAATTTAACCAAGCAGAAAATATATTATTGCCACTTATTTTTACTTATGAAGAATACAACCACTTCCACATCGCTTATGCCTATTTACTGACTCAGCAGGGACTGTATAAAGATGCTATTAACTATTTAAAAAGCATCATGGCACTCTCACCTAGGAATATACCGATAACGCTAGATTATTCTTTAAATGAATTGAATTATGGTGACGCTCAAACAGCACACAAAACCTTATTGGATTTATTCAATAATGTAGTCCCTTCTCC
>CAJWYZ010000152.1 GCA_913049525.1 uncultured Fidelibacterota bacterium
TCTTTCCATTTCAAGCCAATTCACTGTGGTTATTACCGCATTGCTCGCTTCAATAGGTGCCGCGGGGATCCCCAGTGCGGGACTTGTGATGATATTTATCGTAACGCAAGCAGTTGGTTTTCAAGATGCAGATGTGGCTATTATTGTTGGTACTATGTTAGCGGTGGATAGACCATTAGATATGATGCGGACAATGGTGAATATTTTCAGTGATAGTATTGGGGCATCCATTATTGCTCATTCGGAAGGTGAAACTCTATATAAGGGCTAATTTTACTTTTTCTGACATGTGTTTATGAGCTGAAATATTTTTACTGATAGATGTTTTCACTTCTATAATTTGCACACCCTTATATTTAAAACTTTCCCGAATAGATTTTTTTACTTCATTTAAATTTTCAGTAAAATAATATTTACAATTATACAAATCTGCTACTTTATTAATTTTTAAATCAGTATCAGTAGTCCAATATTGTTGGAAGTTTTCTAATCCACTATTTGCAATGGGTAGAAAAGAAAAAATACCACCCCCACTATTATTAATAACTACAATGGTTAGGTTTGCCCCATACCTTGATGCCAATAATCCATTCATATCATGATAAAAACTCACATCCCCAATTAACAATAGTGAATTTTTATTATTAGAATTATTACACATTCCAAGTGCAGATGAAATTATTCCATCAATTCCACTTGCACCCCGATTACTATAAATATGAATCTTTTTTGAAGAAGTTAAGCTGAACATATCCACATCACGAATGGGCATTGAATTACCTATAAATAGCTCACCACCCTCATCAATGGATTCTACGCAGCATTTGGCAACCGTCCCTTCAGAATAAACAGATTCCTGCATTACAATATCGCATACCTGTTTTTCCCAAGCTAATAATTGTTTTTGCCAGCCATGTTCACCTTGCCAACTACAATTCTTAATTTGATATTGGCAGTATCTTCCAATTGTGGATTGAATAAATTGTGGACAATCATCATTAAACCTTTCCCATGTATCAATCAAAATGGTGTTATTTTTCCATTTATCTAATAATTGATTTAATACTTTTGAAGTTGGTTTCCGGCCGAATCGAATAACTAAGTCAGGGTTTATTTTTTTATATCTCAAGAAATAATCATAATTGGACAAAACTATTTTGTTTTCAGTCCCGAATCGAAGTTGAGAAAGGGGATCTGCCAAAATAGGTGCTTGAATTTTCTCACCAAATTGTACGAGCTCCTTCTCATGGGTATTCCCCTCCATGGGCCCTACAATTATAATGGGTTTTTTTGCCATTTTCAATGTTGGTATGGAAAAATTGATTTCAGGTTTCTCCATATTTTTTATTGTAATTGATGGAGAGATTATTGCTTCATTTTTTTTAGGTATTAACGGTTCATCAAAGGGAAAATTTAAGTGAACTGGTCCTGGAGGTAATTTGAATTCTATACCTGTAGAATGATTGAATGCAAATTCTATTTTTTTTTGTAAGGTTTTATGATCTTTTTCAGGAAGTCCCACATCAAAAAAATATCGTACATGAGTTCCAAATAAATTTTGTTGATTAATGGTTTGATTCGCTCCGGTCCCTACGAGATATTCAGGGCGATCAGCTGTTAAAATGATGATTGGCACCCTTCCCAAACTTGCTTCAATGACCGCTGGAAAATAATTTGCCCCCGCTGTACCAGAAGTGCAAATAAGCACTACTGGTTTTAGAGTTGATTTAGCCAATCCTAATGCAAAAAATGCAGAAGATCGTTCATCCGCATGGCTAAAACATTTTATTTCTGAACGCTCGGTAAAAGCAAATGTGAGAGGTGAATTCCTTGCGCCGGGAGAAATACATGCATGACGAACACCCAACTGGTGAAACAATGATGTAGCAAAAGTCGACCATGAAATATTTACATTATTGGAGACGATTACTCCTTTTCAATTGTGGATGTATTAATGCTGAGTTCTGGAAGGGTTTCAAATTTGCCCGCCAGATAATGCTGAAATAATTGGCTGCAATTTCAATTCAGTTTCCTCCCATTCAGTATCGGGGTGAGATTCGGAGACAATTCCTCCACCTGCAAACACATGAGCCTCCTCATCCTTTACAAGGGCAGAACGAAGGGCAACATAAAATTCACCATCTCCCCTACCATTTATCCAACCAATAGGCCCTGAATACCAACCTCTATCATGACCTTCCATTTCACCTATCACCTGCATAGCCTTATCGGTTGGAGTTCCCGCAACTGCTGAGGTAGGATGTAACCTTTCAACTAAATCTAATATTTGTTCGTCATTTTCCAATTCACCACTAATAGGGGTCTGTAAGTGCTGGACATTTTTCAATTTCAAAATTTGGGGTGACTTCGGGCATTTAATATTTGGAATTATTGGCTCCAATTTTCGAATTATCTGTTCCATAACTAAATTATGCTCTTCCCGTTCCTTATGGCTTTCCAGCAATTTTTCTCCAAGGATTCGATCTTCCTCCATATTATTTCCACGTGCAATCGTCCCGGCTAATGCCTCCGTTTGAATATATCCATTCTTTAAGCGGATTAATCGCTCAGGCGTGCAGCCAAAAAATGTGCCTTTTTCAGGAAGAGAAAAAAAGAAACTAGTACAATTTGAGTATGCATTCCGAAGTACCTGCATTGCAGAAATTACACTAAAATCCTTACCAACCTTTACATGATGAGAACGAGAGATTACTACCTTTTCTAATTGCCCGGGTTTGATTTTTTCAAGTACAGAAAAAATTGTATTATTGTATGTTTCCCTATCGGGTACATCTCTAAACTTATCAACTGCAACCCTAGATATAGGAGGCAATGTAACCGGCAATCGATTCTCATAAAAGGTAATTGTCCGGTTGAATTCTTTAATTATTGTGTTAACTTTTTCATCCGGATGTATAATACGAGAAATAGTGAGCCAAGTGCCATCATCTGTTGAAGTTCCCAAACATTCCGGTAGTATAAAATATTTTATGGGAAAATTCTGCCATGTATTATCACTGCCATTGTTTGGGTTAAATGCAAATCCGCCAATAATTCGAGGGCCAATTAAGGAATTATCAGTTACAGAAACTCCCATTTCCATTGTAGCGGTAATTTGGCTATTTATTTCTTCCAAATTTTCTTCTCTTGTTGATTGAAATTCCAAGGCTGACCCCAATCCGGCAAATGAAAAACCTTGAGATGGCTGTTCCCAATATACTCGAATAGTATTTTTATCAGCAGGGTGTGTTAGAATTGGCAATAAATCACGGACTTCAAATCGAAATGAATAAGAAAATA
>CAJWYZ010000153.1 GCA_913049525.1 uncultured Fidelibacterota bacterium
GGATTAAGTACAAGTGGTAATTCCACGAGTATCATCAACGCCATAGTATCAGCGGGGAAAAAGGGAGCAAAGACCATAGCCTTTACCGGGAAAGATGGAGGCAGGCTTAAAGAATTCGCGGATGTATGTCTGATGATTCCATCCTCAGATACAGCTCGCATACAGGAATGTCATATAACTATTGGTCATATTTTGTGTTCAATAATAGAAAAAGAAGTTTTCGGATAATATCTGCAGACTATAAATCTACATTTTTATGGGAAAGGGATTGAAGATGGCAAGGGCAAATAAAATGTATATCCGCTTCTGGGGTGTAAGGGGCAGCATAGCAACACCCGGGAAAGAAACAGTCAGGTATGGTGGTGATACATCGTGTATTGAAATCAGATGTGGTAAGGAAATATTCATCCTGGATGCCGGTAGTGGTATCAGAAAATTAGGTAATAAAATATTAAAGGAAAAACCTCAACACATAAACATTTTATTTTCTCATTTTCATTGGGATCATATACAAGGATTTCCGTTCTTTGCTCCGGTGTTTAATAAGAAATATTCAATAACCCTGATTGGTGAAAGAAAAATGAATTTTACTTTGGAGCAATTATTTACTGCACAATTGATGTTTCCTTATTTTCCCCTATCATTGGCAGAATTGGATGCAAAGATAAATTTCCAAGAAATAACAGCAAAAGATAGAATTATAAAAAATAACGTAACAATTAAACTTGCGCGTCTCAATCATCCCGGTGGATGTATAGGGTACAGAATTGAATATGGCGGGAAGTCTTTTGTTTATGCAACAGACACTGAACACTTCAGTTTTATAGACAAAGCCCTGCTTAAACTATCATTAAATGCGGATGTTCTTGTATATGATTCTAATTATACGGATGACGAATATTCGGGCAAAATAGGTTCTCCGAAAACAGGCTGGGGACATTCCACGTGGACTAATGGAATCAAAGTTGCAAAAGCAGCTAAAGTGAAAAAGTTTCTTCTATTTCACCACGATCCTTCACATGACGACAAATTTATGGACAAACTGGAAAAACAGGCACAAAAGAAATTTAAGGAATCATACGCTGCTTACGAAGGAATGGAAATAATTCTTTAATCAGAGGTCAACATGTCAGAAAATTTAATTGTATATTATGCTCCGGAAATAGAAATCAATCCCTTTGAATCATTGTTAAGGGAGAAAAGTATATCTTTGAGGGAAATAACTCCTTCTAATCTGGAAAATATTAAGTCAGGTGAAGATTTAAATATTTTTCTTATTAATAGTGAATTTGCTGATGGTATGAATAAGGAAATGTCTGAGTTAATAGCTTGTCCGGACTACTCCAATGCGATTATTTCTATTAATGGAGACCAGAAGCAAAAGAGTAATAAAATATACGATGATGAGAAAGTATTTTTCTACCTGAAAGAACCAATTGAAGAATATGAATTATTAAAAGCAATAAAAAGTGGGTTTGGTTATCTTCTCTCAAGGTTAGAGTGTAAAAGGTTGCATTCGGAAGTGGATTACCAAACAAGGGAATTAAGCAGTCTTAATGAAATTGGCATGGCCCTTTCCGCAGAACAGGATTATGATAAACTATTAGATTTAATTCTTTCAAAAAGCAGGGAGGTAACTAATTGTGATGCGGGAAGCCTGTATCTACTGGAAAAGACTAATGGTGTAGAAAACCGGTTAATATTTAAGTTAGTGCAAAATGATACCCTTGCCAATCTGGAATTTCAGGAGTATTCTTTGCCTATTACGAGGGCAAGTCTGGCGGGATATGTTACTCTTACCGGAGAATTTCTTCACCTGGAGGATGCCCATAAAATACCCAAAGATGTAGACTATACCTTTAACAAGGCTTTTGATCTTAAATTTAACTATCGTACGAAGTCAATGCTGGTAGTACCAATGAAAGATCACAAGAATAAGATTATTGGTGTACTACAGTTAATAAACAGGAAGAAATCCAAGGGTGTTATACTGGCATCTGATTCGGTTGTTGAAAATGAGGTCATACCTTTTGATGAAAAAACCTTCGGACTGGTAAATTCACTTGCCAGTCAGGCTGCCATATCTATCGAAAACAATCTATTATACCAAGACATCCAGAACCTGTTTGAGGGATTCGTAAAGGCTTCAGTCCTTGCTATTGAGCAGCGAGACCCCACAACCTGCGGTCACTCTGAAAGAGTATCTTCTTTGACTGTGCGTCTGGCAGAGATTGCTGATCAGGCTACAAGTGGGAAGTACAAGGATCTCCATTTTACCAGAGACCAGATCAAGGAAATAAGATATGCATGTCTTCTTCATGATTTTGGTAAAGTAGGTGTGCGTGAAGGTGTGCTGGTAAAGGCAGAGAAACTGTATCCGGGAGAGATGGAATATATAAGGAGTCGGTTCGATTTTATCAGGAAATCAATGGAATATAAATATCTTGAGAGAAAACTAAGTGTAATTAATAATAAAAAGGTTGATGATTATCAGAAATATTTTATAGAAATTGATAATGAGCTGAAAGAAGAATTAACAAAGCTGGACACTTATATAAAAGAGATCGAAAAGGCTAATATACCTACTATCCTGAAAGATGATTTATTTAATGGTCTTACAAATATTGCTGACAATGTGTATCAGGATTATAGTGGAGAAGGACGTAATTATCTTACCCCATATGAATTTAATTTGTTAAGCATAAGAAAAGGTACTCTGGATGAAAAAGAAAGGCATGAAATTGAATCACATGTTATCCATTCATACGATTTCTTGAAAAACATTCCGTGGACAAAGGAATTGGAAAATGTTCCTGATATTGCACATGCACATCATGAGAAACTAAATGGAGGTGGTTATCCCTCAAATTTGAAATCAGATGAGATTCCAACACAGTCAAAGATGATGACAATTTCGGATATTTATGATGCACTGACTGCGCGAGACAGGCTTTATAAAAAAGCAGCTCCTCATGAAAAAGCGTTAGACATAATAGGCTTTGATGTCAAAGGTAATCTTATTGACTCTGATTTGTTTGATATGTTTGTTAAGGGAAAGGTGTACAAATTAGCGCATGAAGAGGGATGATTTATTTAGTTTCTTTATTGAGCCAGGATAGATATTTATCGGAGCCTTCTATTATGGGCATAGCTATAATTTCCGGAACATCATAGCTGTGCAGTTTTTCAACTCTTGCTACAATTTGTTTAAAAAGTTTTTTCTTTGATTTCAGTATCATCAATGCTTCTTTGTCATCACATATCTTTCCCTGCCAGCTATAGATTGA
>CAJWYZ010000154.1 GCA_913049525.1 uncultured Fidelibacterota bacterium
ATAGTAGATGTTTGTTTGTAGAGAAGGATTGAAGTAAATGGTGTGGGGTTGGGGGTTAATCTCACTCGCTCTTGCAATCGTTCTAACTACAAAGTTACCCACCAAAAGGTGCTATATCACCAAGTTACCCACCCAGAGTTACCCACTATCTGGTAAATCATGGGTTATTTGGTGAATTATGGGGATTAGCAAGTAAAAGAAAACCCCCTCAATTAAGAAGGGGTTTCATGTCTGTACCGAGGGTCGGGCTCGAACCGACACTTCCCGAAGGAAACTGGATTTTGAATCCAGCGCGTCTACCAATTTCACCACCCCGGCAATAAGCACAGTCATTAATTTATTGATAATTTAAATTGCAGGACAAAAACTAAACGGTAAAAATGCAAAATATCTTAAGACACATCTTAATTTGAAGTTGGATTGGTTTTTGAAATTGTAATATACTATCCCTCCGATTATCACCACATAAGAAAGGATTCATACATGAAATTTACAACCGTTTCGCAAATGTTTGACCATGTCACCAATCAGTTTTCAAGTAAAGAGCTCTATTTCTACAAAAAAGAAAATAACTGGATAGGGTTATCTGGAAGTGAAATCCGATCTACGGTGAAAGACATAGCTTTTGGCCTCCAATCTTTGGGGATTGGTAAAGGCAGTAACGTTTCTCTGCTGTCCAATAACAGCCCTCGATGGGCTATGTCTGATTACGGTATCATCTGCTCCGGCGGGGCCACGGTTAGTGTATACCCCACCCTTATAGCCAGTCAAGTGGAGTATATCCTGAATAATTCTGAATCAAAAGTGGTTTTTGCCGAAAACCAGGAGCAAATGCAGAAAGTATTGGAATCGTGGGGGAATTGCCCCAATTTACAATATGCCGTTGTAATGGATGATTCCAATACAGATTCAGATGAGAGAATTTTCAATTTCATGGACTTTCTGGATGTAGGCACAAAGCATGAACAGGAGGTTGACACTACATTTGAAGATTTAGTTTCAAAACCACAGCCAGATGATCTGCTCACACTGATTTACACATCAGGAACTACGGGAGATCCAAAAGGCGTCAAACTTACTCATGGCAATATGATGAGTAATGTGGAGGGAACCAAACAGAATATTGATTTTGATGATACGGAAACATTCCTATCATTCCTTCCTTTGAGTCATTCATTTGAAAGAATGGGAGGGCATTTTACTGCATTCAGTGTTGGTTCTAAGGTGTATTATGCTGAAAGTATTGAAACGGTACCAGAAAATCTTCGGGAAGTGAAACCTACGGTTGTGCTCAGTGTTCCTAGGCTATATGAAAAAATGTATGCTAAAGTTCGCGAGGGATTGAAGTCTTCGCCAGAAGCCAGACAAAAGATTTTCTGGTGGGCCATTGGTGTTGGGAAAGAGGCAACTCAGTACCGGCTTAAAAACCAGTCCCTGCCATTTGTATTGGGTCTTAAACATAAGATTGCCGATAAGCTGGTGTACAGCAAGGTGAAGGACAGAGTGGGTGGCAGGTTACGGTTTTTTGTTTCTGGCGGCGCACCGCTTTCACAGGAAATTGGAGAATTTTTTGCAGCAGCAGATATTATTATTTTGGAAGGGTATGGCCTTTCGGAAACCAGCCCCGTGCTTACCTGTAATACCCCAGATGCTGTTCGGTATGGGTCGGTAGGAAAGCCGCTCTTTAATGTAGATATTGAAATTGCTGATGATGGAGAAATTCTTGCAAAAGGGCCCAATGTTATGACGGGGTATTTTAATAATGAAGAAGCTACCAGGGAAGCCATTGATTCCGATGGATGGTTTCACACGGGAGATATTGGCCATATCGATGAAGATGGTTTTCTGTTTATAACAGACCGAAAGAAAAATATATTGGTAACCTCTGCTGGTAAAAATGTTGCACCAGCGCCTATGGAAAATGCCCTCACCAATTCACCTTTTATTGAACAGGTAGTGATTCTTGGGGATAAAAGAAATTTCATAAGCGCACTGATTGTGCCAGCCCAGGAAGCCGTTGCAAATGAGCTCTCTACGCAGGGTAAATCAGTTTCTGAAAATGATATTATGTCAGACCATCCTGATGTAAAGGCTATTATTCAGAAAGAAGTGGACGGGGTAATGGAGGGTTTCTCCAATTATGAAAGGGTGAAAGAATTTTCAATACTACCAAGGCTATTTACTATAGATGAAGGCGAGTTAACTCCAACACTTAAAGTAGTACGTAAGGTAGTTTTGGATCATTTTTCAGATGCAGTAGAAAAAAATTATTCAGGCAGCCCTAAAAAAACTGAAGACGTAGAACCAGCGCTTCCTTAAACCATAATTAATGATAATTAGGTAAAAAAATGACCACATATAAAGAAGCAGGCGTGGATATTGATGCGGGGACGGAAGCCGTATCTCGAATTAAAAAGCATGTTCGATCCACATTTAACAGTAATGTTCTCACCGATCTGGGTGGTTTTGGGGGATGTTTTCAATTTCCACAAGATAGATACAAAGCGCCTGTTCTGGTATCCAGTGCTGATGGTGTTGGTACAAAACTAAAGCTGGCATTTCTTACCAATCGTCATGACACTATTGGTCAATGTTTGGTGAATCACTGTACCAATGATATTTTGGCTGTGGGTGCCCGACCCTTATTTTTTCTGGATTATTTTGCGGCGGGGAAATTGGAAGTGGATGTTTTTGAAGAGGTGGTCTCCGGTTTAGCCAAAGCCTGCAGAGAAAATGATTGTGCCCTCATTGGTGGTGAAACCGCTGAAATGCCAGACTTTTATAAGATAGGAGATTATGATATTTCCGGTACCATTATTGGTGTGGCTGAAAAAGATGAAATGATGCCCAATAGGGGTGTCAACTCTGGTGATATTTTGATTGGATTGCCGTCTACCGGCCTGCATACCAATGGCTACTCCCTTGCCCGAAAAGTCCTGTTAGATCATTATGACTGCAGTGATTTTGTAGAATCTTTAGGGTCAACCGTTGGAGATGCATTACTTGCTATCCACAAATCTTACCTGCCGGCTATGGATGGTATTCTCCATGAAAATTGGCTGGTTGGCATCTCTCATATTACCGGGGGAGGAATTGTTGATAATACCAAACGTATTCTTGGGGAGGGGCAGGATCTGGAAATTGATTGGAATTGTTGGGAGCGGCCTCCCATTTTTAAACTGATTCAAGAGCTTGGGAATGTGCCTGAAGATGATATGCGCCATTCCATGAATTTGGGCATTGGGCTCATTGTAATTGTTAAACCTGAAGGATTATCCACACT
>CAJWYZ010000155.1 GCA_913049525.1 uncultured Fidelibacterota bacterium
ATGGATTCATCTGAAGCTGATTCTCCTATCTGGTCAGATGCAAAATCATTTTTCAGGGTTCGGGGTTTTGACTTTTCAACCGTTATCGCCAATTTAGCCATTCAGGGTGAATATGGAGAAATGCTGAAAGATAATAATCTTCTCCTATTTGGCAGGAGCCCATCAGCTATGGTGCTCAGTGCTTATGCCCAGTTTGAAAATTTCAACATTTTGGCTTTATATCGAAATTATGACCTGAAATTTGACAACCCATATCAGCGGTCATATTCTAATTACCAGCGCTATAAAACCAGTATTTTTGAGGATGACTATTGGCTGGAGGACCCCGTTTACAGCTATTTATATTCTGCCAATCCACAGCCTCAAGCAGAGGAGGGATTCTTCATTTCATCCCGTTATCAATTTCACCGTTCTTTTGTGGGAATCCTGAATTGGGATACCTGGAATCGCAAGGCAGATAATGCAAAATACTACCGAACTGTGGCTACAGTGGAATGGCGACCTGCTTTCAATTTCAGAATAAAAGTTCGACAGAAATGGCAGGCACGAGGGGCCTTTGATCTGCAGCATCCAAGTCCGTTTTATTCTCGGGAAACCCGCATAACCAGCCGCCTCCGGATGTCCCGTTATAATCAGTTTGAGATTCTATATTCAAATGGGTACACCACCTTTTCTCCCCGACCTCGACTTACAGATAATGCACTTGGCGGCGATATGATGGTGGGTGATATAGGCTCTCCTGATGAAACCATTGGTATGAGCATCTCACATAATGCTGATGACAGTTTTTCAATAAAAGGTGGAATGCTATATGTTCAAGGATTTTTATGGTATTTTGAAGATACTGATTTTCGAATCTTCAGTTCCGAAAACGGTTTGGTTCATTCGTGGGTAGCTGTAGATTTAAAACCAACCCCTCTTTTTCGGGTGATGTTTAAAGTAAGCCATTCTACCGAGGGAGCCTCCACACGAGTTGTGGATGGACAGACACCTCAGGGTAATTGGATACGAAATCCACAAGTCACCGGTGAAGATTTAGACTATAGAATACAACTGAGTTATGCGTTATAGAATTCTCTTAATCATTTTATTCTTATCTGCTCTTTCAGGGCAATCTCTGTTCAACCGCTGGGTGGGGTCTGACCCATTTATGGGTTCACCGAGATCTACTGCTATGGGGAGCACACATCTGTTAAATTCTACAGGCAGTAGCAATGTACGCTTTAATCCTGCAAATTTAGGAAATATGAAAACGAAAAGAGGATTTGATTTTCAGCTAAACCGGTCATCAGTTTTCGAAAGATGGAGCATGCCTGTTAGGGATAGTTTTGGGGAGTTTCTCACCCATGCTGATTATGTGGCAAATGAATTCAGCTTTTATGGGACTAGCCTAGGTTTATTTGGATCTACCGAACTTCCAGGAATTGGCATAGCTAGTATAGGACTCCATTATGGACCACTTACCCATTTCAACTATCAATATTCTGAGGAAGTCCGGGGAAGTTACAGCATTGAAGATGGTGAATATGCTGGTAAAGACCCCATTGTGGGATATCAAAATCTCAGTACCGATGGTCTCTCAATGCTGACTTCAATTGGAGGTGGATTAAATTTAGAAATGCTTGGTGATATTGAAATTTCTGTAGGTGGTGCAATTAATTTAATTCAATCTGATAATTTAACAGACCGAGTAGAAGTAGATACCCTGTACTCTGATGTTACCAATCTAACCACTCTCCCGGATTTTAATGCAGCAACTGAATTGCCAACAGCAAATTTTATGACTTTCAGTACAAACCTGAAGTTGAATTCAAATATTAATCTGGGTGTCTCTTGGGAAAATGATGCAAATATCACTTCCAGTCAATATAACTGGGAAATTGATTCAACCAATGGATTATTCCAATATTGGGATGATACCAGTTTTGTAGTGAGTGGGTTGAATTATTTAAAACCGGAAATTAAAAGCCTCGCATTGTCCTTTATTTCTGATCTTGAAAATATGATGTCCATTGATTTTGAGATTAACCAAATTTCTTATAATGGACACCATAACTTTCAGGACTACAAACAATTTAAGTTTGGATTTGAATACCTCACCCAATTGGGCACACCTATTCGTGGAGGTTTGGTCTATAAAACCGCATTTATTCCCGCTATGAAACCTGTATCCATGTTTACTTTTGGATCAGGAAAATCTATTGGAAACTTGGAGATAGATTATGCCGGAACTTATAGCTTCCAATCCTTCAACTATCCTGATTTGTTTCCGGTGGAAGGTGATATTCGGCCTCAATACGATTTGGTTCGGGATTCTCAACTGCATCTACAATTGGCAGTGACTTATAAGTTCTGATGAAGCACCTGCTGATCACCCTCTTTTTGATTGGCTCTGTTCACACAGAACCTATGAAAATAAATTTAGTAACCACCAATGATATTCATGGAATGATTTCCCCACAGACCGCCAATTTTATGAATCCCCAATACCCCCCCACCATTTTAGGCGGTGCCGCATTTTCAAAATATGTGGATGAACTGCGAGATGAGGTTAATAATAATGGTGAAGGACTACTCATTTTAGATGGTGGTAATATTTTCCAGGGGCATCCTTTAGGGATTGCTGACGGCGGTTATACCATGATAGAATGGATGAATCGCATTGGCTATGATGCCATGGTTCCTGGAAGTTATGATTTTATTTCCGGGGCACAAAATCTAAATACCCTTTCTCTAACAGCTAATTTCCCCTTTCTTTTTTCAAACCTCATTTGCAACAGTTGCCCTTTGATCAGTAAAACCATAAAACCCTACATAATCAGGGAAATATCCGGTATTAAAATTGGTATTCTGGGGGTAGTCAATTCACAGCTTACTGAATTGGCACTGGCTGAGAATCTATCTGGCACAGATGCAGATAAGGAAGTGATGAGCATACGAAAATGGGTGCCTGAAATGAAGAGTAATGGGGCAGAATTAATAATTTTACTCAGCAGCTCCGGAGTGCCTTGGAACCGTGAAGACGAATATGAAAAATTCCGTTCAGATATTATAAATGGAAAAATTGATGAGAATGCATCCTTAAATGCACTCCAATTGGCATATTATTTAGAAGATGTAGATTTTGTTGTAGCAGGTGGAAATTCAAAAGGGTACTGGCTTCCATGGTATGACCCTCATAGTCATACCTACGTCATGCAGGGTTATGGCGGTGGTACAGAATTTTCCCATATTAAACTGCTGGTGGATGAA
>CAJWYZ010000156.1 GCA_913049525.1 uncultured Fidelibacterota bacterium
TGGAGTATCAATTGAAAATCCGGTACCCATTACCGGTATGTGAATTGTATGCATACTTTCCCCTAGCTTTTATTTAACCATCTTTACATGCACCACTTAATGAAGCATAGAAATGCTTGCTAATACTATTCTGCATTTTGGCAAATGTAGATTTACCTGTTCCTCGTAGTGAAACGAAGAGGAGTACACCCGGCAGGACTCGAACCTGCAACCTCCTGGTCCGTAGCCAAACGCTCTATCCAATTGAGCCACGGGTGCATTCTAAATAGTTTGCCATTAACTTATAGCATTTGGCAATTTATTTACTAAAGACAAGCAATTAATTTTTAATGCTTGCCAATCGTTTCCCTATTTTAGCGGGTTTAGATTGGTAGCCCGTACGAGAATCGAACTCGTGTTACCGGCGTGAGAGGCCAGCGTCCTAACCCCTAGACGAACGGGCCTGCGTTGGGAAACTAGGATTTTAACCTAGATTGACAGAGTCAGGGTTAGCTGATTTTACAAAGAGAACCAATAAGACAGTTGCCCCTGACTTTCTATTTTCCAAAAAACAATCTACTATATCTTGTAATATCCCTTAATTCTCAAGTATCAAATTTACAGTATAACTTTATAATCAAACATAATGGAATTTAGTAATGGTTTGAGACTCCGTGGGACTAAACTTGTAATGAAAACTTGCTTCACCTACATCAACCTACATCCCTTCAGACAAACCTACGCACGTAATATGTTAAACAAGGGAGTTTTTAAGGAAGTACTACAGATACTCCTTGGTCATCGCAGTATTAAGACTACTGAAATAGATACTAACTGGGTTGAGAAGGACGAATTGGAAGAGGGATAGATGGATTAATTAGTTACTTCAAACGTCAATTTAGTCATATAAATATATGTGGGTTTAATCTGCCCCCAGAACCACCATCGATTTTTTTTATTAACATCTGATGTATAGTTTGCTATCAGAAATGAATGTGCATCTAATCTGCGTATCGCAGAGAAAGCAGTATCTCCGGTGCCTGGCAGATCAAATAGATACTCTATGCCCATTGATTCTCTATTAATTTTATATAAAGACGTCGTTTTAGCAGATGTGGTAAATTTCAACCAATTAAAAATTCTCTGAATTGACATTGGCAATATTTCGGGCATAAATCCAAATGGCAATAGACCTTTATTCCTTCGGGATATCAAGTAAATATCATCCCCATGTCTGAACATCCTTGGGGACATGAAAATATTTTTTATAGCACTTTCTGGAACCATCCATTTATCAATTTCATTTTTATCAGCAAATATTAAATGAGAGCCAAACCCTGATTTATCACCGTCTTCATTCCTAGAGACTGCCCAGAAATCTCCATTTTCATCAAATTCAAACGCCACCTCAGAGACGCCTCCATTATATTGGGCAACAGTACTCACTTCATTGAAATTAACACCATCTGTACTTTCAAGCAGTCGAACGCTGATATCACTTTTCCCAAATATTTTATAATGTTCACCTTCATAACTCGTTACATAAATCTTATTATTCCTATTTTTCATACTCCAGAACACTCTGCTCCCAACATCTGAAACCTGCTGCGGTTTAGACCATTTGCCCAGTTCAACCCTCTCTTTCATGTATACAAAAGTGGGTTCAAACTTCATTGATGAAGTCCCTGCCTGGAAGTAGTAAAACATTAAGCGATTGCTCACCTTTGCAAACAACGGTTCTCGGATATCTTGATTAATCTCGATAATATCTTCTTTATCCCATATTTTTCCATCCTTTGAAGACATAACAATCATTTTAGTTGATGAACCTGCAAAATGTGATGCACTTGATCTGAACGCAATAAAGATTCGATTTTCAAAAAGTTCAATCGCAACATTATTATTTGATTTTAATGTATTAACATCAGCAGGTAATTCTTTGTTTGGGACAATCCAGTATAAGGAAGTATCCATACGTGGAACATAACTGATGTTAGAATCTATTTTATACTCAATTGGATCATCGCTTGGAATTCCATTTATGAAATACTCAAATACATAATCTAAATTATTATTTGCTGATAGTAAAGATAGCAGCAGCCATATATGTATAACGGTTCTCATAATTATTATTCAAGCATACAGAGTAGCTGTATGATAATCAAAATCAAGCCGTTCGAATAATCAGGTATAGCCATGCCGGTATCAAAGTCGCCCAATAGCCAATCATCCATATCATTCCAATTACTCCACCCCAGTCCTCGGGATGGGTAGTTAGATTTTTCACTTGGATTGATTGATATAAGCCCTGTTTTAGCATGCTCCAGCTTATATCTGTATGCATATTCTCATTTATTTTCTGATACATTGCACGCGATCGAAGGGCTTTTAGATGAAAATATTGCCAGGGTAGGTACAACGCGCCAAACAGAAGGTTAAGCTCTAGCAATAATTTCCAAGCACCCAAGCTGCCTAAAGATCCGTACAAAATGGCACTCACAACTGCGTTTATAAAAAAAATCACTCCCCAACCCAGTTCTTCATAAAAATAGAGTGTTTGCTTTTGGGTTAATATTGCACCCCAGACAAAAAATTGAGAGACAACAACCTGTAGAACCATCAGCCATGATAATACATCCACCAATGGAATCTGGTTGGAATTGATTAATCGGATCAGGTAGCTAAACTGATAAATGTATGCCACTTCAACGAAGGTAGCAAGAAAGCGAGTTAAAAACACTGAAGAGAAGAAGGATTTATGCAGTACTGCATTCGTCACATAATTGACTGGGAAAAAACACCTATATGCAGATACAATAAACAGGATTTGTGCCGGAATAAGAAGATGGGGATCCATAAATTCTAATGGATATTTTACTGTCTGCCCAAGAAAATAGAGATTTATGAATGATCCCAGTTTCAGCAGCCAAAGGAAAAATTTATACATACTGAAATTTACAAACATCCATCAGAATCAGCGCCTAATTATTTACCACTGATCTATATGCGAACTGGGTTAGAAGAAAGAATTGGAGAATGGATACAAAAAAGCCCCCTGAATTAACTGAGGGCTTTAAAAGTGGCGAGGGTTTATCCAGTCCGTTACAATCGTTAACTTATTAGGGATAAACCCTCCTCCGATACCAAGCCGTAGATGGTATATTGCTTGGTAAATCTATTTTATTAGCATCAACTTCTAAAATTAATTTTCATGCGTTGGGGAACTAGGATTTGAACCTAGATTGACGGAGTCAGAGTCCGCTGTCCTGC
>CAJWYZ010000157.1 GCA_913049525.1 uncultured Fidelibacterota bacterium
CACAGGTCACATTTTACATATTGTTACATAGATCACAATATGTGTGATCTATTAAGGAGGATAAAGGGTAGAAAAGCCTTTTTTATTGTTTATTAACTCTTAGAGAGTGAAAACTATAGAGATTCTGTTAAAATATTGTTCAAACGATCTACAAAATCAGTGGGGTTTTGTAATTTAGCACCTTCCAGTAAAACAGCCTGGTCTAAGAGAAGTTGGCTGATATTATCGAATGATTTACTTTTTTTCATATCCTTCAATTTTATGATTATTGCATGAGAAGGATTGATTTCAAGAATTGGCTTTACGTCTTGTTGACCAGCTTGCCCCATTGCCTTCATTAGCTCTTGCATTTTAGCCGTTGGATCATTGGAATCTGCAACAATACATGAAGGTGAATCTTTTAATCGAGAAGAAGCTTTTACATCTTTAACCTGTTCACCCAATACTTTTTTCATTTTTTTAATGAGAGGTTTTAGATTGGTCTCTTCTTTTTTATTTTCATCTGTTTGTAAATCATCGGCTGCATCGCTAAAGTTTACAGACTTTAAATCATGTTCTTTATATTTATTAATGGATGGAATTACAAATTCATCAATGTCCTGATCCATTATAAGCACTTCAATATCTTTGTCTGTGTACATTTCCAATAAAGGAGAATTCTTCAGATTTGCCTCATTGTCTCCTGTTATATAGTAAATGTTTTTCTGATCGGCTTTCATTCTAGCGCAATATTCCGAAAGCGATACATACCCATCTTCTGTAGTTGATTTGAATCGTACTAATTCCAATAGGTCTTCTCGATTATCGTGATCTTGGTATAATCCTTCCTTAATAGGAATTCCAAATTTATCAATAAAATCAGTGTACTTTTCTTTGTCCTGTGAATATTTAATTAGCTCAGACAGAATTTTCTTCACGGAATTATTTCTAATTTTGGCTAAAATACGATTTTTTTGAAGTATTTCACGGCTAACATTTAACGGTAAATCCTCCGAGTCAATTACCCCTCTAATAAACCGTAAATATGTAGGCATCAATTCTTTATCATTATCAGTAATGAATACACGTTTTACATACAGTTTAACGCCGGGTTGGAAATCTGGATTAAATAGGTCAAAAGGAGCATTTTTGGGCACATAAAATAATGTGGTATAATCTAGCGTACCTTCCGCCTGTGTATGTATATGCAGAATAGGATCTTCATAATCCACGGCTATTGATTGGTAAAATTGATTGTAATCTTTATCCTTTAATGTCCCTTTTGATTTTTTCCAAAAGGCTGATCCTGCATTAATTTGTTCAGTCTTATCTTCCCTTTTTTCTTTCTTCTTTTCACCTTCACCCTTAGTCGTTATTTCTTCAAAGTGGAGATAAATAGGGAAGGGGATATGGTTAGAATATTTTTTAACAATATTTTGAATTTCCCAACGATTTGTATATTTCTCACCTTCATCATTGAGATATAAAATGATATCCGTTCCAAAAGTATCTTTTTCAGAATCTTCAATCTTATAGCCACTTTTTCCATCACTTGTCCATTTGAATGCAGAATCTTCACCTGCCTTTTTACTTAACACTTCAACTTTATCAGCAACCATGTAGGAAGAGTAGAATCCAACACCAAATTGTCCTATGAGGTTCGAATCTTTTTTTGAATCACCAGTAAGCATTTCAACAAAATTCTTAGTGCCAGATCGAGCGATGGTGCCTAGATTTTCTTTCAAATCGTCTTTATTCATTCCAATTCCAGTGTCTGAAATTGTAAGTGTTTTATCTTTTTCATTGAAATCGATATTAATTTTGGGTGTGAATTCCAAAGATTTAAATGCATCATCTGTCAAGCTGAGATAATTCAATTTATCCAATGCATCGGATGAATTTGATATGAGTTCTCTAAGAAATATTTCCTTATGGGAATATAGTGAGTGAATGATAAGTTGTAGTAATTGACTAACTTCAGTTTGAAATTTATGGTTAGACATAAATTAAATCCTCCAGATTATACCATTTTGGAATTATTAAATATTAAAAAGTTATGAACAATTAGCTGGATATTGCTCACTTGTTTAGTTATTTTTTTATCTACGGTTAAAAAATAGTCCTACATCAAGGAAGTTAAATTACCTGAATGATTATATATAATCAAACAATGGTCTTTTAATTTGTTAATAAGTATTTAGCTCTGAAAGAATTAACTTTCGATTCTATTTTATCTCTGAAGATAAAATTTTAATGAGTCTATTTAACCGGTCAATTTCTGCTGTGAGAGATTGTTGTTTTTCTTGATCTCGATTATTTTGCCTCTGATTTTTTTTCTTCATACTATTTATTTGATCAATAAATTGGCTTTTCTCATCAGCAAGCGATTTAAGTTTACGGCTTTGTTCCACTAAAATAATCTTATTGACATCTAGAAGTTCTTCGCATATTGCTTCATTTGAATAATCTTCTTTTTCTGAATCAGTATTGCCAAATAGAAAATCAAAAACACCAGCAGATTTTTCTTTTTCAGGAGCAGCCACTTTTTTTGATTTTGGAGTAAAAGCTGGCAAAGGCTCAGAAATTTCGGTTGTTTCAATCCTGCTATCATTATTTTCCTTTTGTTTTGGGATTTCAACCTGCGGAAAGTAATTTTTATAATTGGGATTTTTGGTGCGCTCAAATTCTATTTTTGGTAAGTATACTTTCTCTTTTGTTTCTCTGCCACAATTATAAAAAATTAATAAAGAGGCAAATATTAAAAGTTTGCGCATACCGTAAAATTAATATCAAAAATGCTAGTGTGGAAAGTTCTTTATAACAAACAGCCCTACAGAATTCAAAAATAAATTAGCCATTAAACTTCATCTGAGAATATTGGAATAAATGTTTCTAAAACAAATTAATTAAAGAAAATTTCAATTGTTATTTTATCAGCATCAGTTTTTGAATTTGAGAAATGGATGCTTTACCTTCAGATGATGCTGTAAAGTGAACAAAGTAAACACCACTGGAAACTAGGCTGGCATCCCAACTGGTTGAATATTTACCTGGTTGAGTAAATTCATTTACAAGAGTTTCAACTTTCTGTCCACGTAAATTAAATATACTTATTTCAAGAAATCCTTCAGTGGGAATCTCATACCTGATTTGTGTCAATGGATTAAAAGGATTCGGATACGCATCATACATTTTAAATTTATTTGGAATTGGAGCAGCTTCCTGCAAACTTCCTAAATTGAATATACCATTGGATTGCCATTCTG
>CAJWYZ010000158.1 GCA_913049525.1 uncultured Fidelibacterota bacterium
AATATTCCTTATTATATTGAGTTAAATAAAAAAAGCCCGGCTGATCAGCCGGGCTTAAAAAAGGAGTAACCTACTTATTAATTATTATTTAAGCAGAGTCATAGTAATGGACTCTGTATACCCGGGAGCGGACATTTTCAATAAATATCGACCACTAGCAACAGATTGACCACTATTATTTAAGCCATTCCATACAACATTATGATAATTGACATCTTGATGCTCTTGAACCAATGTTTTTACTTCTGAACCTTTTAAATCATAAATCACCAATGTTACCAATCCTGCAGTTGATAATTCATAATTTATAGTTGTGGATGGATTGAATGGGTTTGGATAATTTTTAGATAAGGATGTTCTTATTGGTGTATTAAATGAAACCTCGAAAGTTGAAGTTGAAACACTTACTTCTTCTCCACCCTTTCCAGCCAAAATGACATCTATTAATTCAACCTGGCTCACGCCATTAAACATATCAGCAGCCTGAAAATTAATATCTAAAATATCCGCAATATTATTTACATTAACATCTAGAATCTTTTCACCATTCATTCCAAACATTAATACTCGAGCAATACCGTCTTCTTTAACGCGGCTATAAATATTTACGCCGGCTACTTTAGATTTAATATCCCCCTCGGTTAAGTTCAACTCTTGTGCATTGTATTTTATATCAAATTGCACACCATAAATATCACTATTTGATTCTACGGTTAGATTGAGACTTGATTTTTTAACACTTTGATCTATCAAGTTTGCAACTTTAGCTGCAATTTTTGCCTCACTTGCAAAAATACTAGACGCACCAAAAATAAGCGCTACAATTATATTTTTATTTGTTTTCATCTTTTTACTCCTTTTTTTAATTATAATTAACTTACTAAAGTTTTCACAACAGAATCAAGCAATATTCCTCAAGTAATAATCTAATGTAAAACTCTAAATTATTATCACCTTATTCCTTAATCCTTTCGATTTGTGCGCCCAGAATATTAAATTTATCTTCAATATTTTCATATCCTCTGTCTATATGGTATATTCTCGAAATACTGCTCTTTCCTTCAGCAGATAAAGCAGCTATTATAAGAGATGCACTTGCACGAATATCTGTCGACATTACAGGTGCCCCAGTTAATTTATTAGTTCCCAGAATCTTAGCTATATTCCCTAACAATGTAACCTGTGCGCCAAATCGTGTCAGTTCTGCAATATGAGTAAAACGATCTGTATATATTTCTTCAGTTATCTTACTGTTTCCATTGGCAAGCGTCATAAGCGCCATCCACTGGGCTTGTAAATCTGTTGGAAATCCTGGGTATATTCCAGTGATCATATCAACAGGGTTTATATAATTCTGTGAAGGATAAATTCGGATGGAATCATTTTGAACATCTAAATTAAATCCAGCTTCTGCTAAATAATTTAAAACAATATCTAAATGATTTGGATTGACATTTGTTACCGAAATATCACCGTAGGTACATGCACCTGCAATAAGAAAGGTCCCTGCTTCAATGCGATCTGGTATTACAGAATACTCAATATCTGCATTTAATGTTTTCTGTCCTACAATGATGATTTCATCAGTACCAATACCTTTAATATCTGCTCCCATTTTTAAAAGAAAATGACATAAGGCTTCTATTTCAGGTTCTTTAGCTGCATTTTTAATGGTTGTTGCACCATTAGCATTTACTGCCGCCATTAAAGCATTCCCTGTTGCTCCAACACTGCTTTGTTGGAAATTTATCAGACCACCCTTTAATTCACCTTTTGCAATTATCATTCCATCAGAAAGATCAACCTCTGCTCCTAGCGCTTCAATGGCCTGGAGATGATAATTCACAGGGCGAGGACCCCAAGCACAGCCACCTGGGAGAGAAACTTCTGCATAATTAAAGCGACTTAAAAATGGACCTAATACATAAAAGGATGCCCTCATGGTTTTCACCAAATCATAAGGGGCAATAGGAGTATCACAGCCCGAGGTATCAATATCCATTATATTATTATCATAAAGCACATTTGCTCCGACCATCTCCAATAACTTTTTCATGGTGAGTGTATCTCTCAATCTAGGTACATTTTTCAATCGATATTTACCTGGAACTATTATAGTAGCTGCCATAATAGGCAATACAGCGTTTTTTGCACCACTGATTTCAACTTCTCCTTTTAATGGAGCTCCACCTTCAATGATAAATTTATCCATCGGTATATAATAATTCCTTTGCTTGCTTTCTGCTTGATTCGGTTACTTTTCTCCCACTAATTAAGGTGGCAATTTCTCCAATTCTATTGGTTTTTGATAATTTATTAATATCAACCACTATTCTATCATCTTTTATTTTCTTACTTACTTTATAGTGAGATTCTCCCTTGCCAGCAATTTGAGACAAATGGGTAATACATAATATCTGATGACTTTTCGCTAATTTTTCAAATGTTTCACCAACTCGTTCTGCTGTAGCGCCAGAAATTCCAGAGTCTATTTCATCAAAAATTAATGTATCTACAATATCTTTGGATTGTAAAGCCATTTTTATGGCAAGCATAATTCGTGATATTTCACCACCTGAAGCTATTTTTGCTACTGGACGTAATTCTTCGCCAATATTTGTAGAAATAAAAAATTCACATGTATCCATTCCTGATTCTATAATATTTTCAGGATCAGAATTTAACTGTATTTTAAAGTTTGTGTCAGACATGTTTAGATGCTTAAGACTATCCTTTATCGTTTTTTCTAATTTTATTCCAGTGCTTTTACGATATTTTGAAATTGCTTTAGAGCATTCTAGCAACTCCGTTTTTAATTGTTGCACTTCATTCACTAATAAATCAATTTCAGCATTACATCCTCCAGATTCAATTTCTGTCTGAATAATAGAATCTCGATATTCTATAACCGAATTTATACTGCCCCCATATTTTCTTTTAAGCATTTCAATGTGGGAAATAATATTGTTTATTATTTCCAATTCATCTGGATTAATTATTATACCGTCTTTAGCTTTTTGAATATCTAAAATTAAATCCTCCAAATCAATTCTATTGCTAACCATTCTTTTCTGAATAGCTAAAATAGAGTCATCAAACTCTGATACATTTTCAAGTTCATGGGTAATTGTATTTAAACTATTAATTACGGCAGAATCTCGCCCTTCCAATAACGCGCTTACAGTAGAAAGAGAAGATTGTATGTCAGACGCCTTAGAGAGTCGATTATATTCCTTTATTTGATT
>CAJWYZ010000159.1 GCA_913049525.1 uncultured Fidelibacterota bacterium
ATTTCTACCGCATTTTTGTAATTTAGCTCGCCAGTTCTCTCAGTCTTAATCGTACGTCATCATAGTAAATACTTTGGGGATATAGCTCCAAAAAATAAAGATAGCTGTCAATGGCATTTGAAATATCTTTATCAATAAAATCCAAAATTTCTGCCTGAAAAATATGTGCCAGTTCTTTGAATATAGTCTCATTTTCTATTTTGCGGAGCTGTAGTTTAGTCAGTTCAACGTCTCCTTGCAGAAAGGTTAGCCATGCATGCTGAAAGCGACACATATCTGCAATGTAGATTTCGTTTGAATCAAAAATGGATTCCAATTTTTCTAAGGCTTCCGTTCGTTTATTTTGCTGTATATTCAGTTGGACTTTTGCAAATTCAACAAATTCTTCCTGATTATGTCTAAATCCAATTAGAATGGCCATCACATCCAAAATATCATTTACTGCAATATTATCCATAGGCAGTTTCTTAATTATCTCACGCAGTTTGATATCTGTTTCATCAAACTGTCCTTTATAAAACAAAATCTGAGCAGATTTTATTTTATATTCCAATACATCTGGTGTTTTCTCTATTAACTCAGCACATTTTTTTTCAGCAGATTCTAAATCACCTTTAGCAATAAGGATATTTATCAATCCCAAACCTGCATCAATTTGTAGACTTTTTGAATTACCATGGATTAATGCTTCCTGATAAAGGTACAAAGCCCCATCCAAATCACCCAATACCCTGAACTGAACTTCTGCCAATCGATAGGCTGCCTGGGCATTTTTATTAGTGACTCGGAGAGAATCATAAATTTCCATAGCTTGTTGCAATGAAGTACCAGAGTTGTCTTTAACAGGGAGATATGGTGATGAAAAAAATGGATTATTGGGGTAAAATCCTGTCAATGGCAGTTCTGAACCAGAAATTACTAATTTTGATTCAAATACCTTTGCAATTTCAAAAATTGTTTCCGTTAATATTTTTTCATTTTTTGTAGAATTAATTATATGTGTGAATACCTTGTTGGCTCTAACGTATTCCCTTACACTAGATAAATCTTTCCCAAAATATAATAACATTGATGGAGTAGCATCATTTTCAATGAGTGTTTCAAAAGCCAAATCAAACTCTTTCAATTTAAACTGTAAATCCGCCAGGATGAATTGGGACGAATTAATAGACGAATTCTTTAAAACAGCTTTTATAGTTGCATTGATTTGTGGATCGTCAGGGAATACCATAATTCGATCAGATATAGTCTGTAATTGCTCTGGGTGATGCTCTAAAAATAAAAGATATTCTCTAACTGATTTTTCATAAGCCATTCGCATTCCCAAATATGAACCAAGTTCAATACTATAGAAATCCTTCTTTCCTGTTTTCTTGCGGTACTGAATCAGTAGATCATAGGCAAAATCTAATTTTCCCGAGTTAACCAAACGCTGAAAGATATTTTTAATAGAATTTTCACCTATTGATAAATCCAACACCAAAGCAATTGCCAGTGGTTTCCATTTATCTTCTTCTTCCATCAATATATATACATCCAAAAATTCTATTTTAGATTGTAAATCATTGTTCCGGGCTTGACTATATGATTGGGTATAAACCAATAGTGAATCCCAGCTTTCTGTTTGCTTAAGATGCTTTTTTAGAGGTAGAAAATATTTTGCATTTCCTGGGTTTGCCCTATTGATTTCTTTAAATAAAAGTAAAGCCTCTTCATATAGGCCCGATCGCTCCAATGTTTTCGCTTGTAAAAATTTATTTTCTAATTCTGGATTTTTATTTTGATGTAAGGATTTAGCCTTATGTTGAATTAGTTGAAGTACATCCTGATTGTTTTGATTTTGACAGACAATCAATGAAAAAGTAAGAATTAAAGGGATAAATTTATTCACTGGTTGATCCCTCCCCTTTTTGAAGGCTTCTGAAATAGTGTTTCATCATATTTTGGTACTCTCGAGAATGACCTTCCTGCAAAGCTGATTCCATGGCGTTGATGAGTAGCATTTCTCGCTCACCCATATCGGCCGGCAAGCCAGTGGGGCCCGAATAAATATTTTCTTCACCACCTGAACTTTTTCTTTTTTCAGAATAATCTTTCTGAGTGAGGGATTTCTGGCTATCCAGCATTCGAGATAAAATGCGCTGTTGCCGTTCATGTGTTTTGCGATCTACCTGTTTTCTCCGAAAATCTTCTATAACTTCTTCCATCTCATCTTTTGCTTTTCCTGCTCCAGTATTTTCTTTTCCAGGATTTTCACCCAACAGTTCTTCCAATTGTTGTTTTAATTCTTCCTGCTGTTTTTGTAGCTGTTCCATCATCTGTTGTTGCGCCATCATACCTAATTGAGGGAGATTCATGGTTCCTTCATTAATACCTTGTTGCTGCTGGCTCATTTGTTCCATCTGTTCCATAAATTGAGCCATGCCTGAGCCAGACCCGCTCATTTGCATTTGATCGGCTGATTCCAAAAGTAAATTTGCAATTTCATTGAGCCCCTTTAAAATTTTCTTCATTTCCTTTTTAGCTGATGATGTTTGCTTCTGTTCCAATCGTGAAATAGTTCGGTCCATGGCGGTTTTGGTTCTGCCGATGGCACTTCCAATTTCTGGGGAAATGTGAAAGGTTTCTCGAGATAGTTCCATTAACTGAACCATAAACTGTTGATTTTCCCGGAGAATTTTATCTTGCTTTACTGCCGTTTCAATTAGCTTCGGGCTTCGTGAACGTAACCCTTCAGTTTCTTTTACTAAATTTTCTTGTTCTTGAGATATATATAGCAAATTTCGAATGAGTGCCAGAAATTTCCGCAACATTTCATCAACAGTATCTTCCTGAAAATCAGACTGGATTTCTTGGGCAATTTCCAGCATTTCGTTTAAACCACTACTAGCTTGGCCTCCAGATTCGCTCGCTCCCGATGAGTTTTGGTTCTGCATTTCAGTTCGGGCTTCATTTAAATCTGAAGCAGTAGTTTCTGTCAATTCACTTTCAGCCAATTCTGAGAGTTGTTGTGAAGCATCGGGAGATAGAGCTTCCATTGCATTCGCAGCATCCTTCATTGCTTGTTCTAAGGTTTTAAAGCTTTCTTCTTGCCTTCTTTCACGGGATGCTAATGTTGTCATGTCTTCGTCTTTACTAAGTTCTTCTACAATTGCTTCCTGCTCCTCAGCTAATTTTTCCAACCTTTTTACAACTTCATCCATTTTTTGTTCTGCTAATGCCAGCTCAAACATTTCAATAAA
>CAJWYZ010000160.1 GCA_913049525.1 uncultured Fidelibacterota bacterium
TACTGGGAGCAATGGAAGAAGATGGGAAGGTTGTATTAGTTCATCCATCTAAAAAAGTAGCAAATGGATTGAAAATAATTTAACTACACTTTATTCATACTAACTCTTGGAACAGTATTTCATTACCCCCTAATTTTGCTCACTATTTATAGATTAAATTTTTCAACTTATATAATCAGGAGTAAAAAATGATGTTAAGAAAATTAATGATAATTGTACTAGTTACCAGCATTTTTACTGGCAGTATATTTGCAGGATCTCTTACCGGCAGAGTAAATTTTGACGGGAAGGGTCCAAAGCAAAAAACCTTGAAAATGGATGCTGATCCTGTATGTGGTGCATCTCATAAAACACCTGTATATCGCGAGAGTTTTGTATTGAGTGAAGATGGTTATCTAAAAAATGTAATCGTTTTTCTGAATAATGTTAAATATGATGGTAAAGTACCTACTGCCCAAGCAGTAATTGATCAAAAGGGTTGCGTATATGCACCTCATGTTCAGGGAATAATGGCAGGGCAGGAATTACTAATTAAAAATTCTGATGCCACACTCCATAATATTCATGGACTTCCAAAAATAAACTCCGAATTCAATTTTGCCATGCCCAAGGTAGTAAAAGAAAAAGCCATCAAAATTGATAAGGTTGAAAACTATATCAAAATAAAATGTGATGTTCACCCTTGGATGACCTCTTATGTTTCTGTGTTTGACCATCCTTTCTTTTCTGTTACAGATGATACTGGAAGTTTCAAAATTGAAAATATTCCGCCAGGAGAATATGAAGTGATTGCTTGGCAGGAAAAATTCAAAGATAAAAAGACGAAGGAATGGAAAACCCTATCTGCATCAGTAACAATTGCTGAGGGTGAAACTACCCAGAATTTTACCTTTGTAAAAAAAACTAAGAAGTAACGATTATTTTCACAATTAATGAAAGGTGAGAAATTTTATTTCTCACCTTTTTTCAATATATGAAAAATATTTCTCTCATATCAATCATCATACTGATTCTGGGTTGTTCCTCTAGAAATAAATCTTATCCAGTACGTGGAACCATCATTGAAGTACGCCAAGAGACTAATGAATTTCTCATTCACCATGATGAAATTCCTGGATTTATGATGGCTATGACCATGCCATTTCAATTGGGAGATAGCACTGATATTAACCGTTATCATATAGGAGATAGTCTAAAATTTAGATTAGAGATGGGTGAAAAACGAGCTATTGCTTCAAACTTTCAATTATTAGGAAAAGGAACACTTCCTGAAACTGATGATATGTGGGATGATGATTATACCTCATTGGAAATAGGAGAAATATTTACCGATGTAACTTTTTTAGATTTAGATAGTAATGCGGTAAGGCTCTCTGATTCTGATGGAAAGTTTCGATTGATTTCTTATATTTTTACCCGTTGTCCCATGCCCAATATGTGCCCAGCAGTCGTTGTAAAAAATCAATATTTGGCAAAAGTTTTCAATGACGTACCAGAAATTGAATTTATTCTGCTAAGTTTTGATTATATTTATGATACGCCTTCTATTCTTAAATCTAATTATGGGAGCTTAGTAGAATCCAACTCTAATCTGAAAGCATATTCAAGTTTTGGATATATAAATGATATGTTCACTTTGGGAGGGCAATCTCTGGTTTCGTTTTGGGGTATCGAAGAAAATGACATTGGTCACTCCCTCCGTTCAGTTCTCATAGATCCCGAACGTCGACTACTTAAAGCTTTCGAGGGTACGGACTGGCGCCCAGAAGCTGCTGAGCGCGAAATTAATAATATTCTAAAAGCGTATAGTTTTTAAAGTTTCCTCAAGCAAGGAGCTTGTTTTACTTTAGATTAATCCACCTTTATCCCATACACCTTTTCAAATGTGTCGGTGGGCATGAGACGAATAGCATCCCAAGTAAGTTTAGAGCAAACCCTTGCGCAAACTTGGCAACCTGTACATTCGTTGAAGCGTACTTGAACAGGGGGAATAGGAAATCCATATTTCTCTTTTGGTACGGGTTCAATACAATCCACCGGGCAAAAAGGAACACAGGCTTGACAACCGGTACAATTATCTTCATCCACCACCGCCATAATTTTAGGACGACTCTTTTTAACCCTCGGATCATCTGGTAAATCTGGTATGCCCTTATAATGATCGAATGCTTTTTTTGCCATAATATAATTTAGTTTTCCCTTAGACCAAACTTCTGTACTACCATTCCCATAATAAAAAATATCACGCCAATTCCTAAAAGCTTATAATCCATTAAATAGGGGAATTTATTTATAAAACCTGCACCAATTACCATTAGTCCCACCAATTGAAAGCCCTTGCTTATATAATACATCAGGCAGGAGAATTATTAGCTGCAGCACCATCAACAATTGCAATTTCGCCAATAATCTCAACATTTTCTTTAAATCCACGATGCTGAATAACAATTACATACAGAAAATGAATAAATGCCAAATCAAAAAGCAGACCATGCATCCACCCGGAAACGCTCCCCGTTTGAACAGCACCACCTAAAATAAAAACTGTCCCTATAAATAGCATATTCATGGTTAAATGGGGAAAGAGAATCATTTTGGTCTTTTTAACTTTCTCATACAGGCTAGGTTCACCACCCCCCATTTTAATACTCTTTTTAATGGCTGTCCCTGAACCGATAAAATAAAACATGACCAAGGTTTCCGTAAACATATAGAAGATAGCTGTAAATAATGCAAATTGAGGATGATTTGCCTGCATTAAATGAAACTGAAAGTAGCCTTGCAATCCCGTGAGAGCCAATAAAACAATACTGATGGCTGTACATAAATAGCTGACTATCATTAAACCCCACATGACTATTTCCCTACTTGTTCAAAAAGCAATTCTGTTTAATAATCTTTACCAATCTTCGTCTTCATCCTCTTCTTCAGACTCAAATTCATATCCATTCTTTTTAAAATATGCCTGAATCTCTTTTGTAATATCTGTTTTTCCTTTAATTGAGTAAATATAATCTCGAAGGCCTTCCAGCATCACTTCCTGGTCACCTCCAATTTGTACAACATATTTTCCCCAGTCACTTTCAGCGCCAGGAAGGTTAAGAATTTCTTTGTCAGGAAGATATGGTGCCGGCATTTTTGTTCCGGGCATGATGCCTTGAGGATCCCGCATCCATTCAATAACCCAGTCGGGATGAAGTCTTTCTTTTGTAAGCGCAAGGTTTGGTGCCCAGGTTTG
>CAJWYZ010000161.1 GCA_913049525.1 uncultured Fidelibacterota bacterium
ATGCACCATTTTGGTAAAACCAGTCTATCTCTTTTTTGCGAATCATAAAGATGCCTCGTAAAACTAAAGCTTTACAGCGGTCTGAATGTGTAATGGCATAACTTAGTGAAAGTGTAGATCCCCAGCTGCCGCCAAATACCACCCATTTTTCAACTTCTAAATGCTCTCTAATTTTTTCAATATCTGCTACTAAATCCCAAGTTGTATTTTCTCTTAACTCAGCATGGGGAGTGCTTTTTCCACATCCACGTTGATCAAAAATAATGATTCGCCATTTCTTTGGATCAAAGTACTGCCGGTAAATGGGTTCAATCCCCCCTCCGGGACCGCCATGCAAAAAGATGACCGGACTTCCATTGGGGTTGCCGGATTCTTCCACATGAATGGTGTGGAGAGCTGAAACCTTTAAGTCAAATTCGTTAAATGGGTCAATTTCTGGATAAAGTTGTTTCATGTTTCCTTTATAATTTAATTTTTTTCTAATAATTAGATAAGGGCACAATACATTGTATGCCTAAACTATATATTGCCTTAACTTTTCAAACAGCTGATGTGTGGCTTCCACATCCCGCATAACATATTCGTTTACTGCCTCAATATTTCCCTCTTCAAATGCTTTAGCCACAGTATCACCTTTTACATCCCCCTCCTTTGGAGAAGAAATTCCAAAAGAGCGGCAAGCAATATCCATACTCACTGAATTATAATTATTCCAATTGCATAAGTAGAGCATCACATCAATATGGTGATCAAAAGTAAATCGACGCAGATTGGTAAATTTTCGATTGGTGATTTCAATATTGTAATGGGCTGCCCGCGTGGTGAGAAAGGGAATATCAAATCCCATGCCATTATAGTGAACAAATTTGGCGCCTTGTGTACTGGAATGATTAATGACCTCAAAAAATGTTCGCAAAGTAGCTTCTTCATTTTCCTTGCAGACCACCTTGTCTCTAGTACTTCCATCATCTTGTAGCCAGCGCATTCCCACACAGAGTACTTGTCCGAAAAAGGGTGATGTGGATCGAATCAAAGATTCTGCATTTTCAGGATCATCACCGGTTTTTTCGATCCTCGCCTGTATTTTTTTTGCAATAGCTTCTTCCACTTCTTTATCAATGGGCGGCAATGGAATTGTTTCAATATCTAATATGAGATATGCCAAATAGTTTCCTTAAATTAGAGTTGTAGGTAAGATGGTCAATTTAAAATAAGTTGATTTAGGATTGGATATTCATTTCAATACCCATGTAATGATGTAATTTTTTATCATTCGTAAAATTATTCATATTATTTGTTCACAAAGACAATATGAGATTCTAATACTCCCCAATCTGTATAAGTTTTCACAATCATTTGGCCGTCTTTTGACCAATAAAACAAATCCTTTTCACCTTTTCGCCCAGATGCAAAGGAAATAGGTCGGTCAAAATCATCGGGGAGTTCCAACTGTAATGCATTACCAGTCCATCTTGATATTGCTCTGGATTGACAGGATGAAAATATCACTATACAAATCATTATAGATATTGAAAATACTAATTTTCTCATTTTGCTATTTCCTTTCTATTAAGTTTTTATTGGAAAATTTAATTGCCGGTAGAATCGGCGGGCATTTCATCATTATTACATTGAACGCATGGATTTGTAAATACAGAAAGTTTATGATGGTGAAGAGTTATAAACCCATGTTCATCTGTAATTCTTATAATAAACTCATGATCACCCTTATCTACGTCTCTCGGTGTCCATTTAAATAAATGGGCGTATTCCCCCGCTTCACGTATTCCAGAATATATTTTTGTTGCATGAAGGTTATAATAATTAAAGGATGCAGAGTCAATTTGAATAGATTCAGAACTGCTAAGTTTTTCCCCATATAAATCTTCCGCTGTAATGAAGGCTGCATATTCCAGCCCTACAAAGGCTTCGGTTGATAATTCAGATGTCAGCAATGGTGGTCTATAAACATATATCTGAAATGGAATTGCTGTCCCGGTATTATCATGTCCATCTTTTACCTGTAGAGTAAATTTATGCAGACCTATATCTGAATTTTTAGGTGACCATGTGAGCAACCCGTTGTGGAGTTCTAAAACCAAACCATTCCGCAATGAATCTAAATGGAAGGTAAGGGAATCTCCGGGATTGGGATCATACGCCTCAATTTGCATTCGTAAAGTATCACCTAATTGAACAGTCACACTATCAGGTGAAGTTATAACCGGAAATGAATTAATAAATACTGGGAACACTTGAATAGCATCTTGGACACCGTCGTTAGCAGTTATAGCAACCATATATTCACCAAGATGATTATCATTGGTTTCCCATACCAAAATATTATTTTCTATTTTCATTCCTTCTGGACCTTGTGCCAAAGAAAAAGTGATTATGTTTTCTGCCAACGAATCTTTAGGACTAATAGTATTTTCATCTATTGCAAATAAGGGGTATTCATACCGCTCCCCTTCTGGCACTGCCACAACTGGTTTGCTGGTAATAACTGGAGGGGCATTCACATAAATAGATGCTTCCCACTGAACGGAATCAATTCCATCTGTGAGTTGAATTTCATAGGGATGATGTCCCAATTCAAATCCTCCCCAGCTCAAAACACCTTGAGAATTCAATGCCATATCAGTAGGACCACTCAGCAATTTCCATTTTAATTTGGTATTAGTATTCATATCAAAATTTTCCATAGGAAAATTTAATTGTTCTCCTAAGGGTAAAATAAATATCTCTCTAGGTCTTGACGAAATAACAGGAGGAGCATTTACATAAATTTCATATTGTAGCCTAGAGGTTGCAATCCCATCTGTAACCTCTAATTGGAAATTATAATCATCAACTTGAGTTGGTAGTGGCACCCAATTAATAGTTCCAGTTGTATCGATTTTCATATTTTCGGGAGCATCAATTAAATTAAAATTATATTTTTCAGATTGGGATGAAGGTTTCAGAATAAGGCTTGTATTAAACATCTGATCTACCGTTGCAGTAAAATGAGTTTTATTCAAGCTTAAATCGATTTCCGGATGAACAGTAATTGTAAACAAAGAAGTATCGGATGTAAATCCGTCTGTTACGGCAATTGTAAAATTGTAATCTCCAGGGGCAGTATGTGGTAGCCAAGAAAATTGCGTTTTATGCTTTACGAGTTCAGCATAAGTAATTTCAACAAATTGATTATCAGTGCTGGATATCTCTTCAATATT
>CAJWYZ010000162.1 GCA_913049525.1 uncultured Fidelibacterota bacterium
GACTGAAAATCAATAACATGAATATTTAAATCAGACATAGTTATGTAAAATTAAGAAATTGTAGGAGGAAATTTTTCTTGGTACATTTCTAAAATTTCTCTAGATAAGTAGGCAGGGTATTGCCCGTTTCTGCGGTCTTTAATTTCAGCACAAACGGTATACCATGCTTTTTCATCTTTTGTTTTCAAGAGTTTTTCTTTTTCTTCTTCAATAAGTTGCATTGGTTCACTCACTATTTTCATCTCCAATTTGAATTAAGTTTAAATAAGGTTATCTCTTCTCAATAATGCATCCGGATCTGGCTCCTTGCCACGAAATTTAACATACATATTCATGGGTGGTTCGGTATTGCCTTTTTCCAAAATATTTTTTCTAAATGAATCTGCAATCACCGTGTTAAATATTCCATTTTCTTTAAAATATTCAAAGGCATCTGCATCCAATGCCTCTGCCCATTTATAAGAGTAATATCCTGCAGAATATCCACCACCAAAAATATGACCTAATTGACACGAAATAGTAGAGCCTTCAATTTTAGGTAATAAGCATGTTTTTTCAATAGCTTCATCTTCAAATTTTGCCACATCTTTCACTCCAGAGGGATTTCCTGTATGCCATGCCATATCTAACATTCCAAATGAAAGCTGCCTGAGGCCCATAATGCCCGCATTAAAAGACTGTGATTTCTTTATTTTTTCAATTAGATCATCAGGAATGATTTCACCCGTTTCATAATGTTTAGCGAATAAACTTAAGGTTTCTTTTTCTCCCAGCCAGTTTTCCATTATTTGAGATGGCAGTTCTACAAAATCCCAATATACATCCGGACTGGCAAGTGAGGCATATGTTACTTTTGAGAGCATTCCATGCAGGGCATGACCAAATTCATGGAAGATGGTTTCCACTTCTCTGAAAGTCAAGAGAGATGGTTTTTCTTCAGTAGAAGGAGTAAGATTGCATACAATGGATATTAAAGGCCTCTCTACTTTCCCATTATGCAATCCCTGTTGTCGCCAACTGGTCATCCATGCCCCACCATTTTTTGTTTCACGAGGATGTAGATCAACATAAAAGAGCGACAGAAAATCACCATTTTCTTCATGAACTTCAAACACCCGTACTTCCTCATGATAAATAGGAATGTCTTTCGTTTCTTTGAAATTTAATCCATACATAAGTTGAGCAACTTTAAAAATGCCCTCTATAACATTTTCAGTTTTGAAATAAGGGCGAAGTTCCTCCTGATCAAAATCATATTTTTGCATTTTTAACTTTTCTGAATAATAGGCAGAATCCCAAGATTGCATTTCTTCCACACCATCTTTTCTGGCAAGTTCTCTCATTTCATCCAACTCATTTTGTGCAGAAGGATAATATACATCATACAAGCGATTTAAAAAATTCATCACAATATCGGTTTTACCTGCCATTCGTTTTTGGAGGGTATAGTCCGCATGATCGTCAAATCCCAAAATCTGAGCTTTTTCATAGCGAAGCGTTACTATTTTTTTAATAATATCCTGATTATCAAATTCTCCGCCATAAGAAATTTTACCAAATTCACGGCTCATGGTTTCCCGGAGTTTTCGATTTTCTGCATATTGCATTACCGGAATATAACTGGGCATTTGCAAAGTAAACATCCACCCGGATTTTTTATCTTTTTTCTGAGCAGTCTCAGCCGCTTGAGCAACTACCATTTCAGGAATGCCAGAAAGCTCTGATTTATCTTCTGTGAAGTAGGTATATTTATTAGTAGCATTCAGGGTATTCTGGGAAAATTTTGGGGATAGTTTTGAGAGTTCCTCATCAATTTTCCGCACTTTCTCTTTATCTTCATCATTTAACAATGCACCGTTGAGGGTAAACCCCTTGTAGCTTTCTGAAACGAGACGTTTTTGCTCTGCATTCAGATTTTCGGTATCCATATTTTCATAGAGATGTTTCACCTTCTCGAATAATTTTGAATCTAAATGTATATTATTACTGAATGCAGACAGCTTAGGTGAAATTTGCTGAGCCAATTCTTTGAAATCATTATCTGACTCTGCACTCATAAGATTAAAATAGGTGTGGGCAATGGTTCCCATGAGCTCTGAACAGGTTTCCATTTTGAGAGCGGTATTCTCAAAAGTAGGAGTCTCTGTATTATTTTTAACTTCATCCAATATTCTTTCTGCATCTTTGATGGCATATTCTAAAGCCGGAATAAAATGTTCCTGTTTTATTTCATTAAATGACACCGCCCCGTACTTATGTGGGGATTGCTTTACAAGTGGATTATTTTCTATTGACATATTTTCCCTCTACTATTATTAATTATTCAACGGAAATAAGGACATGATCTTCGCCATCCTGCACTTCCGCTATTACACCTACATCGGCACCATCTTTCACTTCTTCAATAATGGCATCAAAATCAATACCTTTTTGATTCATTTCAGCTTTTGCTTTAGCCGGTACAAACTTACCAAAAAATCGAACCATTTTTAGGCTCAAGGTGATATTGGTGGTTTTCTTTCCATCTTTTATTACTTTTATTTTTATTTTTCTACCGGGGATTCCTTCAGTGTCAGTTGGCGTTTCTTCAGATACTTCAACTGATTTTACATTTTCTGAGGATTTCTTTTTTGTTTTTGAGGAAGAATCAAAAGTGACTCCTCCAGCCAATATTCCAGAACCAATAATAATAAAAAGTATGGTCCACCCCTGACCATCAGCTATTATTGAACTCCCATTAGGGAGCGCTCCATATACTAAACCAAGAGCCAAGGTAAGTGGCAACCCTATGGACATATCTGGATAGGATGATTTTCTACTTTTAACCGATTCACCCCGAATGCCTGAGATGATACGATTTACAGACCTTCTCAATTTGAAGGTAAAGAATATCCCTGAAAGCACCCACAACCATGTGGGGAATTGCCAGCCCAAGATATACCAAAATGTGAAAAGTATGACCATAATTTATCCTTCTATAATTTATATTATATTTTCATTCTTTTTTGTTCTGTCCTTGATAAAGGGCGTAAATTTACATCCTTTCCATATAATCAAAAACTAATAGAATTTAGGGAGAATTATGTCAAAGCTTAATTTACAGGATGCATTATCTGCCATAGATATACAAGCAGACTGGGTTGGCCTGCGAGAAGTAAAGG
>CAJWYZ010000163.1 GCA_913049525.1 uncultured Fidelibacterota bacterium
CGTACTATGTGGATGGCACCCGAATTTTAGATATTTCCGATCCTGAAAATCCAGTTGAAGTAGGCTATTTTGATACCTCAGATTGGGCAGGACTCTATGATGGAAACTGGGGTACTTATGCTTACCTGCCCAGTGGGTATATCATTTCAAGTGATAGAGCAAATGGGCTGTTTATTTTTGAATCGCCCCTTACCAATTCATCCATGGAATGGAGTGACTGTAGTATCACCCAGGGGGATGTTAATTATGACGGCAACCTGAACATCCTGGATATTGTCCAAGTTGTCAATTATATTTTGGGCACTTTAGAATTTACGGATATGCAGTTTTACTTAGCAGATATGAACTTAAATGGTGAAATTGATATTCTAGATCTAGTTATCCTGGCAAATGCCATTTTAGGCCAAGACTAGCCATATTATATTTCTTTATTTGAAATAGCTTCCTCTTAACTCTAACTGCAATTGTAAATTACCCCCATCTTTTTTATCAGGAAAAATGAATAAATCCACTACGTACTGTGAATCGTTAACCAAGTATAAGCGCAGGAAATCCCGAGTGGTGCATATTGGCGATGTTCCCCTTGGAGCTGACTATCCCATCCGTCTGCAATCTATGACCACCACCGATACTATGGATACCCTCGGTACAGTGGAACAGTCAATCCGCATGATTGAGGCTGGAAGCGAATATGTGCGTATTACAGCTCCCAGTATAAAGGAAGCACAAAACCTGGCCAACATTAAACAGCAGCTTAAAAAACAGGGTTATACCACTCCGCTCATTGCTGATATTCATTTTACGCCTAATGCAGCTATAGAAGCTGCTCGTCATGTTGAGAAAGTTCGTATTAATCCGGGAAATTTTGTGGATCGAAAGAAATTTCAGGAAATTGAATATACAGATGAGTCTTACAACAACGAATTGGAACGCATCCATGATCGCTTTGCTCCCCTTATAAAGGTGTGCAAAGAGGAAGGCTGTGCCATGCGCATTGGTTCCAATCATGGTTCTTTGTCTGACAGAATTCTCAGCCGATATGGGGATACACCTTTAGGCATGGTTGAATCTGCCATGGAATTTTTACGAATTTGTGAAGAGTATAATTATCATCAAATTGTCTTATCCATGAAATCAAGTAATACGAGGGTAATGGTTCATGCATATCGTCTGCTGGTAAACAAGATGGATGCTGAAGAAATGAATTATCCCCTTCATCTGGGTGTTACTGAGGCTGGTGAGGGAGAGGATGGCCGCATAAAGTCAGCAGTGGGTATTGGAACACTTTTAGAAGATGGACTGGGTGATACCATTCGAGTTTCTTTGACGGAAGAACCAGAGTATGAAATACCCGTGGCAAAAGCTCTGGTTGACCGCTATGCTCATAGAGGGGAGCATGGGAAGATTACTACCAATACTCATTTTGATTTGAATCCTTTTGAATATAAACCTAGAACGACCCATGCTGTTCTTAATATAGGTGGTGAAAATGTCCCCCGGGTAATGGCTGATTTATCGTTGGAATCAAAAATCAATACTGAAACCCTATCTCAATTAGGTTACCAATATTTTGAATCTGAAGATAAATGGGGGATTGGTGATTTTGCCTGTGATTACATATTTATTAATAAAATGGAGATTAATTTTAAGTTACCTGGGACATTGGGAGTAGTGCAGGCCTACTCAGTATGGAAAGAAACACACATGCCGCAGTATTATCCTCAAATAAATCCTGAAGAATATTTAAACGCTGAAGATTTTCATCCAGAGCTAAATTTCATATATCTCACTTTAACGGATCTTTCTGATGAGTTAATTAAAAAAATAAAAAAGGATCGGACCACAGTTTTACTCATAGATACCTATAATGAGCATGGAATGGCAGAACAGCGGCAGATATTTAGTAAGCTATTAGCCCAAGGATGCACTGTGCCGATAATTATTGGACGCTATTATAGAAATCTCCCTATAGAAGATATGCAGCTTTATTCAGCAACGGATTTAGGATCTTTATTGATTGATGGGTTTGGAGACGGCGTGTTTCTAGCTACCGAACATTGTGGTACATCTAAACAAGTTAACCAGACTGCATTTGGGATTCTTCAGGCATCTCGCACCCGTGTATCCAAAACAGAATATATTTCCTGCCCATCCTGCGGGCGTACTCTATTTGACTTGCAGGAAACCACTGCCATGGTTCGGGAGCGGACTAGCCATTTAAAAGGAGTGAAAATTGGCATTATGGGTTGCATTGTAAACGGACCAGGTGAAATGGCCGATGCAGACTATGGTTATGTGGGTACGGGTGTAGGCAAAATCAGCCTGTACCGTGGTCAGGAGGTAATACAGTCAAACCTGCCTATGGAAGGAGCTGTGGATGCCCTTATAGACCTCATGAAAGTAGATGGGGTATGGGTGGAAGCAGAATCATTGGAAGCAGTAATGTAACCAAACTATTTTCCATTAGATTTATACCACTTTTTGCTTTTATATTTTTCCCCCATTACCTTAATAATTTAATTTAACAAATAACTGAAAAATTTACTTTATTTAGCTTTCTGCCTTTCGGCTACCCTATTTGGGGAAATAGAACCTGCAAACGGGTTGCGTGAAAATAAACCTGGTGTCTGGGCGTTGACCCATGCCAAGGTTTACATTGAACCAGGTTCAATTTTGGACGATGCAACTATTCTTATTCGGGATGGTCTCATTGAAAATGTGGGTAGAGATATCCGAATTCCCAAAGATGCCACAGCTTTGGACATGTCCGGAAAAACCATTTACCCCGGATTCATAGATAGCTGGGTGGAAATTTCTGCTCAGTCCGAAAAAATCACTCCACATGATGCCCACTGGAATCATAAAGTAAATGCTCGGCGAAATTTATCCAGCCAATATCAACCCCAAAAGAAAAAAATAGAATCTCTACATAAAATAGGGTTCACAACAGCCCATATTGTACCCGATTCAGGAATATTTCAAGGTCAGACTGCATTGGTTCAACTGAATAATGAGGGTACAGTGCTAAAATCTGGTGTTGGTCAGAATATAGCCTATGAGGTGGATGGCTGGGGTAGTGATGATTATCCTAATTCTCTCCTTGGAGTGATTGCGCTTTTGCGTCAAACTTTTTTGGATGCAAACT
>CAJWYZ010000164.1 GCA_913049525.1 uncultured Fidelibacterota bacterium
CCTGAGCCTACAACCAGACTTGAACTGGTGACCTCTTCCTTACCAAGGAAGTGCTCTACCGCCTGAGCTATGTAGGCAGTAATTACGAGCGGGAGACAAGACTCGAACCTGCGACCCTCAGCTTGGAAGGCTGATGCTCTACCAACTGAGCTACTCCCGCCAAATGTGGGCCGGGATGGACTTGAACCACCGTAGGCATTACGCCGGCAGATTTACAGTCTGCTGCCATTGACCACTCGGCCACCGACCCAAAAATGGAGCCATTGGAGGGATTCGAACCCCCGACCCGCTGATTACAAATCAGCCGCTCTGACCAACTGAGCTACAATGGCAGAGTTATCTAAAAAAATACTCTAAAAAACACTCAAAATATAAAAAATGACTCTGGTCAGAGCCTCGCAATTTAAATGACTTGAAAAATCTAAAACAATAGATTTTAGTGAAAAATAAAACTTTTTTTATTCCCCCTTGAAACCTAGAGTATTAATCATAAAATTAAATTGCCTTATGAATATTAATTTAATCTATCTTCCTCTTCCAAACCGTCCCTTCAGGAGTATCATCTAAAATAATACCCAACCTATCCAACTGTCCTCGCACTTCATCAGCTTTTGCCCAATTTTTATCCGAACGGGCCAACTCCCTCTCTTTGATTAATTCCTGAATATTTTCATCTACATCAAGTGTAGCGCAATCTACAACACCCAAAACCGTATCAATTTTTTTAAGGGCTAAAAGAGCTCCATTTGCTGAACAGCAATCCAATTTATTATCATCTAATTCTGCAAATAAATAATTAACCCAAATGAACAATTCTCCCAATGCACCGGATATATTTAAATCATCATCCAATTGATCTGAGAACTTAGATAACATATCTTCTGTTTCTGAGTTTAATGATTTTTCTTCACCATCATTTTCAATTTTTTTCAACCGTCGTTTTAGTTCTCTAAGCTTATTAATACATTTCTGTGATGCTTTTACTTTTTCGAAGGTAAAATTTAACTTGGAGCGATAATGGGTTGAAATTAGAGTATACCTTAACGCTTCAGGACTACATCCTTTTTCAAGCAAATCTCTAAGCGTATAAAAATTCCCCATTGACTTACTCATCTTCTGTCCTTCAACCAAGAGATGCTCATTATGAAGCCAATAATTTACAAATGCCTCTCCTGAGGCTGCACAACTTTGGGCAATTTCGTTTTCGTGATGGGGAAAAATATTATCCACACCTCCACAATGTATGTCAAAATGATTGCTTAAATAATACGTTGACATAACTGAACATTCAATATGCCATCCTGGCCTGCCTTCACCCCAAGGCGAATCCCATTTCACCTCACCATCTTGTGGCTTATACCCTTTCCAAAGCGCAAAATCTCTGCCCTCTTCTTTGCCATATTCATCATCTTCTACCCTGTCTCCGCTCTTCAATTGATCAGGATTTAAATTCGCTAATTTGCCATAATTAGAAAATTGAGAAATTTTAAAGAAAACCGAACCATCCTCTGTAGTATAAGTAAATCCTTTATCTTCCAATTGTTTAATTGTCTCAATCATTTGAGGAATGAATTCTGTAGCCCTTGGGTAATGGTGTGCTGGTATAATTTTCAGGGTTTCCACATCTTCAAAAAAAGATGAAGTATACTTATCAGTGAAATCTTCAAGGGACATCTTTTCTTCAATTGACCTTCTGATAGTCTTATCATCAATATCTGTAATATTCATCACCTGCAAAACATCATACTCTGAAAATTCCAAATATCGCCTCAATAAATCTTCAAAAATATATGCTCTAAAATTACCTATATGGGCATAATCATAGACTGTAGGGCCACAAGTATAGAGTGTTACCTTCCCTTTTTCAAGTGGTTGGAAATCTTCCTTTTTTCTATGTAGTGTATTGTAAAATTTCATTAATTATTTATACTCGCTATTTTAATAATTGTATCAATTAAGTCTGAAAATTCAAGGCCAGCAGCTTTTGCCGCTTTAGGCAATAAACTTGTAGATGTCATTCCAGGCAATGTATTAATCTCTAACAGGTAATGTTGTCCATCATCATTAAGACGGAAATCTGCCCTTGCATAATGGCGGCAACCAATAGTCTTATAAATTTTCAAAGCATCCTCAGACAAAGATCGCTCAATTGAGTCTGATAATTCAGCAGGCACAATGTATTCACTCATTCCTTCTGTATATTTACAATCATAATCGTATAAATTATGACTGGGTTTTATTTCAACAATTGGCAATGGCTTATTACCTAATATGCCTACCGTTAATTCTCTTCCAGAAATAAACTCTTCTATTAAGATTTCATCGCTAAATTCAGCAGCTAAACTAATTGCATCTTCTAATTCTGATTCTTCATTTACAATTGTCAATCCAAATGTCGACCCTTCATCAGCGGGCTTTACTACATAAGGGTAGGAGAATTTAGAAGAATCATTGTCCTGTAATTGCATGCCATTATTGACATTTCTTTTTAACAATACCCAATTAGGGGTAGGAATCCCCACCGATTTCGCAATTAGTTTTGTTATATTTTTATCCATGGCTATTTTACAAGCCTTGGCTCCAGAACCCGTATATTGAATATGATGTAAATCCATAAATGATTGAATACTGCCATTTTCTCCATCTCCACCATGAAGCGCATTGAAGACTAAATCCGTATCCAATAATAAATGTGGGGCATTATAGATTTCGGCATTTAGATTAATCATATCCACATTATATCTACCATTAATCGCTTCTGCAATTGCCAAGCCAGTTTGAATGGAAATTTTATACTCGGTGGAAGTCCCACCATATAAGATTGTTATGTTCAATATTGGGTTTTATTAAAATATTATTCTTAATTAGATGTTAAATTTAGGACTTATTTATTTCGTTCATCAATAATTGAAATTAAAAGTTCTATAATATTCTTATACTTGGAAGTCAAATTTAATCATGTAAATTGAAACTAAAAGATACAGTCCCATCCTATAACCTAATTACTAATTTGCAGATAATAACGCAAATAGTTTACTTTAAATATAGACATTAAACATCTTGTTTATAAGAAGGAATAGTCCTTAATCTATTGTATATACTTATTAATTTGAAATGGAAAATAAGTAAGTGAATTTAAAA
>CAJWYZ010000165.1 GCA_913049525.1 uncultured Fidelibacterota bacterium
GATTTAAATATCATTCGAGATATCTATATGGAAATGGGAGGAAATGGTGAAGCAACCGTGCTGGGGTTTGGGGATAAGCTTCCGGCTGTAAATGCCACCCTTATTAATTCACTCATGGTTCGCGCTCTTGACTTTAATGACATTTACTGGAAAGATGATCCTTCACATCCTTCAGATATTATTCCGGCTGCTTGGGCAGTTGGAGAATTGGTAAATGCTAATATGAAAGATGTCATTGTTGCCATTGTTTTGGCGTATGAATTTGAACAACGTCTGTGCCTTTTTGCCAAACCGGGAGTTCGGGAACGAAAATGGCATCATGCCACGCTTACTCAATTTGTATCTCCAATTGTGGCTGGGAAATTGTTAGGATTAACTGTAGATGAAATGGTTCATGCCATTGGAATTAGCGGATGTCATAATCATACCATTGGCTGTCCTACTGCTGGTAAACTCACAATGATGAAAAATACCGTTGACCCCATGGCTGTACAATCTGGTGTTTTTGCAGCCCTCATGGCAAAAAAAGGTTATTCCGGTACTGAGCGGGTGTTTGAAGGCAAAGAAGGCTTTATGGATGCATTTATTGGCTGGGATGCAAAGGATGAATCCATGAAACCAACAGATATGGAAGGCAGAGATGGTATCTCATCTTGGGCATGGGATATTCAAGCTCTTGTGGGTGAATTAGGAAACAGCTATAAAATTATGGAGTGCGGTATGAAGGCCTTCCCAACCGAAGCCCTTACTCACACTCACCTATCTTGCCTGTTGAATGCCATGATAAGCAATGACTTGGAGTATTCCGATATTAAAGAAGTGAGGGTCACCTGTTTCGCCCAAGCCTATGATATTTTATTTGACCCCACTAAGTACAGACCGGAATCTCGGGAAACAGCAGACCACTCCTTACCCTATTGCATGGCAGCAGCAATGGTAGATAAGAAAATTACTACTGATTCATTCTCTGATGAAAAACTGAAAGACCCACGGATTTTTGAGGTCATTGATAAAATTAAGGGAGAACCTTCGCAGGAATTTGAAAAGATGTTTCCAGCCAAGCAACCATCTAGAGTGGTTGTTACTACCAATGATGGCAGAACATTTGAGGAATATCTGGAATATCCAAAAGGTGATCCTCGAGAACCAATGACCATGGATGATTTAGAAAATAAATTCAACTCATTAGCTGGTGATAAATTTGATACTGCTGCAAAAAAACAATTGAAAGAAACTATTTTTGACTGTGAAAAAATGACTGCTAGTGAATTTATGGAATCACTAAATGCATAACCCATAAAATGGCTCAATCCATTTTTAAATGTATTTCTTGTTTTAAGGAATACGACATTGAGGAAATACAATACCGTTGCGATTGTGGAGATTTGTTGGAGGTTATGCATGATCTAGAATCAGCAATTCCCAATCCCCAATCATATAAGAAATCCCTAGATTCAGGTATGGCTAAAATTGCGTTTAACCGCTATAAATCAATTTTATTCCCTTCTCTACCTGATTCATCCATTATTACGCTTTCAGAGGGAAATACCCCGCTTTATGATGTAACCCATTCTTTTCCTCAGTTTAACAGCATAAAATTGAAACATGAGGGAATGAATCCTACCTTGAGTTTCAAAGACAGGGGCATGGTCTCAGGAGTTTCCTGGGCAAATCATTTAGGATGTGAAAAAGTCATTTGTGCTTCAACGGGTGATACCTCAGCTGCCATGGCAGCATATGCCGGTGCAACCCCAAATATGAAGGGCATTGTTCTGCTTCCTAAAGGGAAAATATCTCCTGAACAATTGGCACAACCCATATCATTTGGTGCGTTGACGGTAGGTGTAGAAACGGACTTTGACGGCTGCATGAAATTGGTACAACAGCTAATTGAAAAGCATAATATGTATCTCCTTAATTCTATGAATTCTGTACGCATTGAAGGTCAGAAGGCCATCAGTATTGAAACCCTGCATCAACTGAATTGGAAAGTACCCGATTGGTTTATCATTCCTGTAGGAAATGCGGGGAATATTTCTGCTCTGGGTAAAGGATTACGAGAATTATATGAACTGGGTATAATTGATAAATTGCCTCGATTGGCAGGCATCCAAACTGAAGGCGCATCCCCATTATACAAAAGTTTCCAGAATGGGTATTTAGAATTAATTCCACAAAAGGCAAAACCTACCAAGGCTTCTGCTATCCAAATTGGAAACCCGGTAAGTTATAAAAAATCTGTAAGAGAATTAATACATTTCAAGGGGATTGTTGAAGTAGTATCTGAAATGGAGATAATGGATTGGAAAGCACAAATTGACCGATTGGGAATATCCATTTGCCCCAATAGTGCTGTAGCGGTAGCTGGAGCAATGAAACTGAATAGAAATGGAATCATTAAAGAAAATGAAGATGTGGTTGTTATTCTCACTGCCCATGGAAGTAAATTTTCAAATACATCTGTTGAGTATCATAAAAGTAGTGTAAATCAATTTGCTAATCAAACACTCAGCATTACACCAAATTTAGAAACGCTAGAGAATGCATTAAACTTATGAGCAGATCAGTAAAAGTATTTGCACCTGCAACTATTGGTAATATTGGACCAGGATTTGATGTCTTGGGGCTTGCCATTAAAGGACTAGGTGATATTGTAGAAGCCAAAGAAATCCCCGGAAATGATTTGATAATTGAGGCTGTTTTAGAAGCTGACCATGATATTTCCACCAATCCAGATAAAAATACGGCTGGAATCGCTGCCAAAAAAGCACTGAAACTCATGGATATCACCACCGGGGTGGCACTTACCATTACCAAAGGTATGCCATCTGGTAGTGGACTGGGCAGCAGTGCTGCATCTGCTGTGGCAGGGGCCAATGCTGTCAATTGCCTGTTTGGTAATTCGCTTTCAAAAGAAAAGGTACTGAAGGCAGCAATGGCAGGTGAATATTCCGTCAGTGGCGGATACTTTGCAGATAATGTTGCACCAGCAATTTATGGGGGCGCTACCCTCACTCGGTCACTAAATCCATTAGAAGTTACACCATTGGGTGTCATTTCTGATCTAATCATTATTATGGTAATGCCAAAAGTTAAAATCCTCACTAAGGATTCCCGAAAAATACTGCCGGA
>CAJWYZ010000166.1 GCA_913049525.1 uncultured Fidelibacterota bacterium
CAATGCTGAAAACGCAGACGGGTAGGCGGCAGATTTAAATGTAATCCACTTCATAAGTAATATAAAAAATAATCCGTATCAGTGGTGATGATGTAATTTATATCCATGGTTAATAAAGTATCATTATTGAAATAATATACGTTTGGGGAGTGAAATTATCCCAGAACGAACTTTGCGACCTATAAAAAATTTTAAATCTTTATTTATAATTTTGTATAAAGTATGATTAGAAAATGTATTTCTAATAGCTATTCGATTGACTATTCGTGAATGTTGAATTTCAGATGTGTTATTCCACCATTCATTAGAGTTCCCGATTAATTCATAACCATTATCAATTGCAGCTTTTACAACTTTTGAATTAATGAATCCACCCGGTACACTTAAAGTAGTAATTTCTTGGCCTGTAATTTCCTCTAACCATAATTTACTATTCGCTAATTCAAAATTTAAACTTTCAGGGTCAAGTTTTGTCATATTACTATGCGTAACGGAATGACTCCCTAGATGTGCTATTTTGGATAATTCAAAAATTTCATCTTGATTAAGGTAATCACCCTGATTATTGGGATAGTGTTTCGTTATGAAAAATGTACCCCCCGCTCCTTTATTGCCAAGTATTTCCGCTGCAATTAAATTACTTCGATGACCATCATCAATTGTTATTAAAACGTACCGTTCAGGCCATTCACCTGATTTAATGCGTTTCAACAAACCATCAAATCCTTCAATAACAAACCCATCGACCAACAGTTTATCAAGTTGATTATTAAATGTTTTAAAATCTAAAGTATATTTATTCTGACGTTTATCAGAAAAATTATGATACATTAATACAATAAATTGATACATTCAAATGAGGGAAATACGCTATATATTATCTGAATCTGCCATTGTAAAATACCATTTCAAATCGGAAGAAATAATTTTATTACCCAGTTTATTCTTATAACAAATCACTGGAATTGGCTTGAATTTAAGGAAACCATATTTCTTAGCTATTCTATAAAAAGGACAATCTATTGATGCCCAAATAGAAATCATATCAATGTTAAAATCATCAAACGAAGAAAGAATATGTTGCATTATACTTGAGGATGTTTTGAAATAGTGGGGGTCGATTAAATAATCTGCAACATAACCTACTTTTAATTTTTGCCATGTTCCTATTTTTATAATGAAATATCCTATAATATTATTATCAAATTTTACTAAAAACATTGAATACTCATCTGGATTATTAGTGAACCTCCAATCCAAATAGAATTTATTACGTTCCATTATCCAATCATAATTAGTACTACATTTGTCAAATAATTCATCAATCTCATTTGGAAATTCAGAAATCGATTCAATAGCTACTTTAGGTTTCCAAAACATTAAACAATTTACCAGGTGAAGAAATTTTAAGTATATGCTAATTATTGGACTTAATAATTTTCTAATTATTTCTAAATCAGTTTTTACAGATAATATTGAACTCACATTAATTGGGTAAACTAAATTAAATATATTTGAGGATGGGATTATTTCATAACCAGCTTTTCTCTCTCCAGGTAGTGCTACACTATTGGGAGTACCGTATAAAAATTCAATCCCTTTATTATGGGCCGCATCTTTTGTACTTTTTAATAAAGAAAAGAACATACCTTTTTGGTTGTGTTGTGGATTAATAAAACAATCTCCTAACTCACCACTATTTATTTTTTTTCCTTTGTATAGAATAGATTTTGGAGTGATTGAGACCATCCCAACTACTGTCTCTTCTATTTCAGCAACATGTAAAATCCCGGTATTAAGATAATTCTTAATCAGTTTCCAATGATAATAATCAGTACTTATAGATCTTTTCCATGTACCTCGAGACGGGTCTACAAATGATCTTCTCAATTCCTCAATTTTGGAAAGATCAGATTTTATGAAAGATTTATTTAGCCATTTTTTGTTCATTCTATGAACTTCATATTGATTTCTTTACTACTGCTTCACCCTTGATAACAATTCCATTAAGGTTAGTTTCACAAATCGTTTTGAGAGTATAAATAGGCTTATCTTTTCTGATATGTGTTATTTCTACTGAAGCTGTTACCTCTTCATCAATGAACACGGGTTTAAGAAAGGTGATTGTCTGTCCTAAATAAATAGTGCCTTTTCCCGGTAGCTTTTCTCCTAATAAACCAGAAAATAAACTTGCGATGAGCATTCCATGTACGACCTGTTCACCGAAATTTGTTTTACTTGCAAAAATCGGATCTAAATGAATCGGGTTTTTATCATTAGATAACTCTGAAAATATTTGAATATCTTTCGCAACAAACTTTTTTTTATTGCTACACGGTCACCGATTTTGAATTTGTTATCGATTATAATTACTCCTGTTTAAACTTTTTTTCCTATTTAAAGCTAGTGATTATTTTATTAAAACCCCCATAAACATTTTATCAGGTTTGAAATATAAATTAAATTCCATAAATAATCTTTGCTTAAACCTATAAATATGTTTTCTTTAAATATTTATAGGTTTCTTTTGAGCGATAAAACCAATCGTGCCAAATATTTGTACCAGTACTGGAATGGATAACATGGAGTACTTCTAAGTCAGGCACAAAAAATATGGGTATTTCATTTCTTTTGGCAATCTCGGCTGTAGTGATTTCTTCACCATACATTTTGAAATTATTATCAATATTACAACCCTTTAAAAAATAATTATTTGAAAAAATAATGAAAGATCCATGTGGCGCATAAATTTTACCCAAGTTTGGTATTGACTTTTTAAACACACTGTAAAATAATTTTTGTGCCATTTTTCGTATAAAGTATATTAATCTCGCAGTTACGGGATTAAGGAAAAGTATTGAATAATAAATTTTACCAATAATATTAATTGGATTCATCATAAATGGATTCAAATTTTTCCCTGTGACTGATGAATAAATTGTAGGCCCAATTATGGGATATTTATCTGGGTCCAGTGCAATTAACCGTTCCAAGAAATTCTGTTGCGTAAATAAAATATCATTATTGCAAGCAATGATCCATGATGGACCATTTGCATAATCTATATCCAAAGTCCGTAAAGCTAAGGTTACCCCACCCCAATAATATGTGTT
>CAJWYZ010000167.1 GCA_913049525.1 uncultured Fidelibacterota bacterium
TTGAAAAAATTGGTTATCCAGAATAAATGTACAAATTTGTTTGGCTGTACCTCTCCGCATTTGGTATTATGTTCGCAATTTTATCATGGTGCCAAGAATCTGGGCTTCTTTCTAAAGAAATTGGATTTGGGAAAGGATTCCTAGCACTTATAACAGGAACTTTACTCTACTTTTTTATAGGTAGAAAAATCTAAACAAAAGGAATGGAAAAAGAAATGAAATATTTAATCATACTTTTAACTTATATCTCAATAAGTATTGCAGCTGATGGAAAGATTGGTGGAGTAACATATTTTAATTATACTAATGCGGAAGATACGTCAGCATTTAATTTCCAACGACAATATTTTTCGTATGGAGTTAATGTATCTGATGATGTGAGCTTCAAAGTTGTCTTTGATGTAGGCAGGACGAATAAAGTGGCAGAAGAAGATGAACGACTGGTCACATTTCTTAAAAAAGCCCAGATTGATTATAAAACATCCTATGGTAAACTCAGTTTGGGATTAATAGGGATGAACACCTATAACATACAGGAAAAAAATTGGGGATATCGGTTTATTGAAAAATCAGCAATAGACAAATATGGATTTTCATCTACAGCCGATCTGGGGATTGGTTTTTCCAGAACACTGGTTAATCAACTCAAAATGAGCCTGCAGGTTGTAAATGGTGAAGGATATAAGAATCCCCAGAGCGATAAATATCATAAAATTGCATTCAATTCAACATATGGTGAGCATAATTTGGTAAAAAATAGTGGTTTCAATGCAGGTGTGGTTTTCACTACTGAACCGACGGATGATAAGCCAAATACCATGGCCAGTTTATTTGGTGGCTTTGCTGGTATGGGACTTCGGTTGGGGGGTCAATTTAATATGCTGACAAAAGGTGGGATAGAAAGCCAGGTCATTTCAGTAAGTTCTAATTATGGCATGACAGATAAACTAGATGCATTTGTAAGATATGATATGTATGATCCTAATACAGATGAGATTGATGAGGGGAAGGATAACAGTACTTATCTCATTGCTGGAATTCAATTAAGTTGCGGCAATGGATTATTAGTAGCACCAAATATACGAATGGAATCTTATGAAGATAATTTAGATTCTGTAACTGAATACAAAATCAACTTTCAGTTCAAGTTCTAATAGTGTAAGCTGTTTACGTTCCTTGTATCTCTGATTGATTAGGCATGATGTCATCTTTTATCTTCTGGCGAAGATTTTTTATATATTCGTTAAATAATGCAACTCGTTCTTCTCTTAATTTAGTAGTTTTAGGTACTTTTGGATGTGGGAGATCATTTTTATCAAACCAAATCTTTACTGCTTCAAATTTTTCCTTGATAGATTGAAGGGCTTTATTTACAAAAATAAGTGTTCCTACTTCTTGTGTTTTTTTTTCAATATCTTCGTCTAACAACTTATCAAGCGAGTCTCTGGATTTATTCAACTTTTCTCTCAAATAGGACCATTCAACTTTTAACTGTATATAAATAAATTCAGCTTCCTTTTTGTCAGATGGATGAAATTGAATTTGATCGTTTTCAGCTCTAAATTGTGATTCAAAATCTTCCATGATACACTTTACATATTAAAAAAACTATATTTCCCAAATCCTAATTTCAATTCTTAGGTGCAACTTTTTGTTTGGTATAAACTCAAATTGATTTGATAAGGAAATTATTCAATCTGGTTACAAAAGTTGCAGGGTTTGGAAGTTTCACTCCCTCAATAAGCATCGCTTGTTCATAGAGCAACCAACAGAGATCTTCAAATGTCTTCGTTTTACCAAGAGCTTTCATTTTCTTTACAATTTTGTGTTCCGGGTTGATCTCTAAAATCGGCTTAACATCAGGCATTGTGGACTGACCCATAGTCTTGAACATCTCCTGCATTTTTGCCGTGGGATCGTTTTGGTCAGCTACAATACATGATGGTGATTCATTTAATCGTGAAGAAACCAAAACGTCTTTCACCTGGTCGCCTAGCACTTTCTTGATTTTTTTGACCAACGGTTTCAGGTCTTTTTTGTCTGATTTGGAATCTTCAGTTTTCAAATCATCGGCAGCATCACTATGGTGTACTGATTTAAACGGTTTTTCCTTGTACTTTTGGAGTGACGGAATAATAATCTCATCGAACGGATCATCCATGATCAGGACTTCTATGTCTTTGCCGTTGTACATTTCTAGTAATGGCGAATTTCTCAAAGACTCTTCGTTTTCTCCGGTAATATGATAAATAGACTTTTGATCTTCTTTCATTCTGTCTACATATTCTGCCAATGAGGTATAATCATCTGTTTTTGAGGATTTAAATTTCAATAATTCAAGGAGTGTGTCCCGATTTTCAAAATCCTGATAAGCACCTTCTTTCAATAATCTTCCATATTGTTCATAAAATTCAAGGTATTTGTCCTTTTTCTTTGTTAACGCTGTAAGCTCGGATAATATTTTCTTCACGGAGTTTGATTTTATTTTTGCTAGGATTCGATTCTTCTGTAAAATTTCCCGGCTTACGTTCAGCGGAAGATCTTCGGAGTCAATGATACCCCTCACAAACCTGAGATATGAGGGCATCAATTCTTTATCATCCTCTGTAATAAACACTCGTTTAACATACAGTTTTACTCCTGCCTGATGGTCTACCTGAAATAAATCAAACGGGGCAATTTTAGGAATATAAAAGAGAGTCGTGTAATCCAAAGTGCCCTCCGCCTGAGTGTGAATATGCATCATAGGATCTTCATGATCATGAGAAATGGTTTTATAAAATTCGTTGTAATCTTTTTTCTTTAGTTCGCTCTTTGGTCTTTTCCAAAAAGCAGAGGCAGCATTCACCTGATCAGTTTTCTTTTCTTTTCCTTTTACCTCTCCTTTTTTGTCATATTTCTCTTCTTCGTAGTGGAGAAAAATCGGAAACGGAATATGATTGGAATATTTCTTAATAATGTTTTGAATTTCCCATCGATTCACAAATTCCTTTCCTTCATCATTCAGGTGTAATACGATATCGGTTCCAGCAGTTTTTCGAACAGAATTATCGATTGAATATCCGCTTTTGCCATCACTTGTCCAAATCCATGCTTCTTTCTCACC
>CAJWYZ010000168.1 GCA_913049525.1 uncultured Fidelibacterota bacterium
GATACTGCATATCCGATAATAAGTGACCCAGATGCTCCGTATGAATTCCCTCTCTGCCGCCAGAGGTCATATGAATATTCTCAGGTCTCTTCAAGGTAGCTTCTGAAAGGACTTCGTCAATTATTTGATCCCACTTAGCTTTTATTGTTAAGCAATCCACTCCTATTTTCTGCGTAAGCATATTATTATCTACTTCATTCATTTCAAATAATTCATCGGAAAACATCCATAAATCATCAATTGCAGATTGCATCTTTTCATGGCTTTCGGCTGTGCCGTCTCCTAATCTTATAACCCATTTGGACGAATGCCTAAAATGATAGGTGGTCTCTTTGATGGATTTTTGGGCAATGGCTGATAGTTGTTCATCTTCACTTTCAGCTAATTTTTCAAAGAATAATTTATAAAATGCATCCAAAAAAAACTGGCGCGCCATGGTATTAGCAAAATTTCCATTGGGCTGCTCACAGAGGATATGATTGGAAAATTCTCGTTCATTGCGTTTAAAAGCCAAATCATCTGCAGTGGCAGTATTACCCTTTAAACTGGCAGCATATTCCAAAAACAAATTTGCCCTGCCAAACATATCTAATGAAATATTACTGAGGGCGATATCTTCTTCTAAAAACGGCCCCTTATATACCCATTGAGATAATCTCTGCCCTAAAATCAGAGCATCATCTCCAAGAGTTAACACATACTTGAAAAGTAATTCTTTTGACATTATAATCCTTTTGCCTTTTTGGATACTTTAAAGAAAGTAGGGTAGCGGTACAATTTATCATCTGCCGGATCAAAGAAAGATTGCTGATCTTCAGGGTTGGAAGATACAATATCTTCCGTTTTTACTACCCAGATACAGGTGCCCTCCTGTCGGCGGGTGTAAAGTTCACGGGCATTCTGAAGAGCCATTTCCTTATCGGATGCATGCACATTTCCTGCATGTTCAAATGAAGCTCCGGTTTTAGGTTGAATAAATACTTCCCAGGTTGGTAGATTATTATTACTCATATCAGACTCCATTTTGTTTTTTTTCTGAATATGCCAAAGCGGCTTCCCGTACCCACTGGCCTTCCGACCGTGCTTTGATGTGATTATTAATTCGTTCTTTATTACAGAATCCGTTACCATTTACCACTTCCCAGAATTCTTCCCAGTCAATCTCGCCAAAATCATAATGCTTGGTTTTCGGATTCCATTTGAGGTCAGGGTCGGGGATCTCCAATCCAATGAGTTCTGCCTGTTTCACGGTTCTATCTATAAAAAGCTGACGGAGATCATCATTCGTTCCCCGTTTAATTTTCCACTTCATGGCATTGGAGGTATGGGCTGACTCTGAATCAGTTGGACCAAACATCATTAGGGATGGCCACCACCAGCGATTCAGGGCATCCTGTGCCATCTCCTGCTGCTCTATTGTTCCGTTGGACATTTTAGACATAATCTCATAACCTTGTCGTTGATGGAATGATTCTTCCTTACATATCCGTACCATGGCTCTGGAATAGGGGCCATAGGAAGTCCTGCGTAAAGATTGTTGATTCACAATGGCAGCTCCGTCAACCAACCAGCCGATGGCACCCATATCTGCCCAAGTGAGCGTAGGATAATTGAATATACTGGAATATTTAGCTTTTCCAGTTTGAAGCTGTTTGATTAATTCGCTGCGTGTAATTCCCAAAGTTTCTGTTGCACTGTAGAGGTAGAGCCCATGACCAGCTTCATCCTGAACTTTGGCAATGAGAACCATCTTAGCTCGCAGGGATGGTGCCCGTGTAATCCAATTCCCTTCCGGTTGCATACCAATTACTTCCGAATGGGCATGCTGTGAAATCTGCCTTATAAGATGTAGACGGTATTTATCCGGCATCCAATCTTTTGCTTCAATTTTTAATTCGGCATCAATTTTTTCCTGAAATGCCGTTTCTTGCACAGCTGACATAGTTAGAGTATTAGCCTTTGATGAATGGTTACTAGGGAGAAAATGTCCCATAAAATACTAGGTAATTTACTATCAATGTTTGGGAAAATAAAGATGGATAATGGGTACGAATTATGCTTAATTCATTCTCCCCAAGCCGTTATGACCAATTTCCTTTCTCGGCTATAATTACGATGTTCACAGAGGTAAATACCCTGCCAAGTGCCTAAATTCAGTTTACCATTAGTGATGGGTATCTGAACCGAGGAACCCAATAGGGATGATTTCAAATGCGCCGGCATATCATCAGAGCCTTCCATTGTGTGGCGATAATAGGGTTGGTTTTCCGGCACCATATGATTGAAGTGAGATTCAAAGTCTAGCAATACGGTTGGATCTGCATCTTCATTAATGGTTATGGAGGCGGATGTATGTTTAATAAAAAGTTGGCAAATTCCTATCTGTAACTTCCCCAAATTAGGAAATTGAGAGATCACATCCTCAGTGATGGAATGAAAGCCACGACTTTTGCTACTAATGGTTATTTCTTTCTGAATGCAGGTCATTTTAACAATCCTTAAAAAGTAAGTGGTATAATTTATGGAACAATTAAAGATGAGTTAGAATTTTATGGTTTTGAAAATGCATGTATATGAGGATTTCTATTCCAAACATCTGCCAATCTTCTTTTATAAGTATTTTCAGGATTTTCTATATGATTATATACAGCCCCATTTTTGGTGTCAAGCAAATAAAAATGCTCGTATTCATTTCCAGAGATTGCTTGATACCTACCATATTCATTGCCTATTTTAATTGTTCCACCAGATACATTCATCTCCATTTCATAATCATCATTATCAACCTTTGTTTGCCCCATAATCAGAAACAAACAGGCACAGGTTAAAAATCCTATTACATAACTTTTAATGTCTTTCATTTTCTCTCCTTGATTAGATATGTAAACTTAATATGGTTTGCCGATAAATAAAAAAGCCCCCAATTCTGGGGGCTTTTTGTTTCTGCTAATTTTTATATTGAAGGAAGAATTGGAGAGGTGGGTTTAATATAGACAGTCAATTTATTAAAGAGGCCAAAAATATAGTATCAAAGGAGTACCAATAATCACAATTAGAATTTCAAGAGGTAGCCCCATCCTCCAGTAGTCAGAAAACTTATA
>CAJWYZ010000169.1 GCA_913049525.1 uncultured Fidelibacterota bacterium
CACGATTATCTTGACGATTCTCTGTACTTGAAAATGCCTTTAAACACGGCATGAACAAAATACAAATAAGGAATACCATTCGTTGCATATACAATCTTACTTCAGATTCTACAGGACTGAACCCATGAGTTATGGTGTTGTGTTTGCTTTGCTATGTTTGTTTTTGACGGGTTGTAATGATGTGCTCTTCAAACGCTACTCAATCGGAGGACACTCAAAAGGTATGCTCATTTTTGGTGTTGGCCTTATTTGGACTTTGGCTCAATGGAGTCTTGCCCTAATTCAAGAAACCCCAATCGAATTTAATAACGCAACTCTAATTTTTGGATTGATGGCAGGGGTTTTTGTCACGATTTCAAACTTGTTACTTTTAGAAAGCCTTCGACACATCAAAGTAAGTCTTGGAGCTACAATCTATCGCTTAAATACAATTGGAGTGATTCTGCTCTCGTTTGTCTTTTTGAACGAACCTTTTGGATGGTTTAAGGGATTTGGAATCTTAATCGGATTGATTGCAGTGCTTTTTCTATATCAAGGAGAGATCTCCTCCTCAAACCAAAAACAGTTGCTTTTGTTTGTGGGAGTGGCTGCTGTTGCTTCATTTTGTAGAGCCGCATTTGGAGTTAGCACAAAAGCAGGTTTCCTTGAAGGGGCTGACCGCAACTCAATGCTTCTTATTATTTCATCCAATTGGATTTTGGGGGGTGCTGTTTACGCACTCTGGCGCGAACGAAGATTCAGAATCACCTGGGAAAAAACTCGTTTTATATGCCTATCTTCTTTCTTAGTTGTTGGGGTCACCAATTTCCTAATGCTGGCATTGCAACATGGTGAGGCAAGTACCGTCATTCCGATCGCAAACATGAGCTTTGTGATTGCACTATTGCTTTCAGTTGCTTTGAAAATGGAAACCTTCACAACATCAAAAATATGGGCTATGGTACTTGCTGCAGGATCAATTTTGTGTCTCGCAAAATTATAAATGATCAGTTTGCATAATCTATATATTCAATTCAAATATAAAAAATAATATAAAATTTAAATTTTCTAACATTGCATAGATATAAGGAATTAAATAAGCAATTTAAATATGATGAAATAATAAAATATTAGACATAATTTTTTATTATTTCAGTTACTAGAATGAATCTACCAACGCATATTGACGTTTTTTATTCTGGTGTAACTGAGGAGTTCATCAAAACACTCCTCTTGACCAATACCACTAGCTTTCCAACCGCCATAAGGCGCCCCAAGATAACGCCCGTTTGAATTTATCCATATATATCCCGCTTCAACTCGCTCCGATGTTTCCATTGCCTGTTTCATATTATTCGTGACTATCATTGCTGTAAGTCCAAATTCGAGTCCATTTATTTCTGATATAAGATCCTCGTAGTCATTCCATTTAAATACAGACATTACAGGCCCAAAAATTTCTTCCCTTGCAATTCGCATCTCAGGTTTGACATTGCTGAAAACAGTTGGCTGAATGAAAAAACCATTACTAAGAAGTTCGTCATTCGGAGAACCTCCTCCTGAAACCAATGTTGCCCCTTCCTGCCCTGCTGAAGTGATAAAATCCAAAATTTTATCGTATTGGCGTTGTGAAACGATTGGTCCTACTTCATTACTCTCTATCCATGGTAATCCAACTGGCAGCTTTTCAATCAATATTTTCAATTCATCAATCACTTCATTTTGAATATCTTGGTGAACAAACACACGTGAAGTAGAACTGCATGACTGGCCTTGACGGTTCATGTTCATACCTTTAATTGCATAGGAAGCAGCTTCCTTTGGATCAACATCAGGAAAAATAATGACTGGATTTTTACCCCCCAACTCCAATGTAACATGAGTAAGATCTTCTGCTGCATCTTTTGCTATGGATTTCCCAGTTGAGACGGAACCAACGACTCCCACACGTCGCACATCAGGGTGTCTGACCATTGCCTGGCCACAAGCAATTCCACCAGTCAATACATTCACGACACCAGGTGGAAGGACTTCGTGACAAATTTCAGCAAATCTTAAACTTGACAAGGGTGCTTGTTCAGAAGCCTTCATTACAACTGTATTACCTGCAGCAAGCGCCGATGCAGATTTCTCTGCACAAAAACGGAGTGGATGATTAAATGGATTAATCTTAGCTACAACTCCATATGGTTCTCTACGGGTAAAATTCAGATGACCAGGTTTTTCAGAAAATGATTCACCCTTGATTTCAGTAATCAAGCCTGCAAAATATCTCAAAGTATCTGAGGACCAATCAACATCTCCTTTCATCCCAGCAATGGTATTTCCAGAATCTAAACAATCCATCAAACCCAATTCATCACGATTGTCTTGTAATTTATCAGCCAGGGCAACCAGATAACCAGCTCTTTCCTTGATTGGCATTCTTCTCCAGTCATTGAATGCATCCTTTGCTGCCATAACTGCTAGATTTACATCATGCTCATCAGCTAAGGGTACGTCACCTAATATTTCCATATTTGCTGGATTAATGCTTTCAAATCTTTTTCCCTTCACGCTTTCTAACCATTCACCGCCTATATAAAGCCCTTTTGGAGTAAAGCCTAAATCCGGAGTAACAAATTGTCCTCTTAAATTATTTTTTCCTTCAGACATATCACAACTCAATTAGTAATTAATAATTTTTCTAAAAATACTTTTTTAGATGATTCACACTGACATCATCAAATTGATATAAATAAAATTTAGAATGAAATTTTACCAAATTTAAAACAATACATGTTATTCAGTATAAAATTTGGTGTTTAAATCAAGAATATAAGGAGGTCTTTATGAATACCAATTTGTGCCACTCATTTTGAATGATATCCATGGTATTAAATTTATTTTGTTGAGAATTATCTTTAGTATCATTATTGAGATAAAAATAAATCAGGTCAGTCTTTTTTAGTAAAAACGACATGGATTAGAAACTGGTTTTTTAATATTATGTAACATGCTTTAAATAAAATATTATCTAACTTTGTTTTCAACTTTAAGCAACTCCATTCAAGGCATAGTCAAATATCTCATGGCTTCGTAATGTAGCTTTTTTCTGACGCTCGGCAAAAGAA
>CAJWYZ010000170.1 GCA_913049525.1 uncultured Fidelibacterota bacterium
GCATCCCGTCCGCGTCCCTGGCTTTTATTATTTCGTCTTTGTAAATAATCCTTCTTACTGATATAAATTCCAGGCTGTAGATTTACCGTTTCAGGCAGAGGTTGATCTGCCCGGTAATGACTTGGCATAACGTCACTGTTTAAAAGCTGGGCATAATAATAAAAACCATCATCTGTATTCTGGATGATTGTATAATCCTCCACATTGTGCAGACGAACATAATACTCATCGCCAGATGAAAAACAGGATAACTTGGAGTTATCCGGTTGGGTTAGGGTTACAGGAATATCCTCTAAATAAGCTCCGAAACATAAAGATAATATTCCAATATATATAATGTATAGTTTTTTGTACATATTTCAACACTCCTAAAGCCCTTCAATTTAACACTATAATTTCTAGTTTATGAAGTAATAACTTAGAGGAGGAATAAGATGTGAGCTTTATCACATTTTTAATAAATTTGAGTAGCAAAAAGGGGTTATTCATTCAATGATTTTAATTGAATTGTAATATTTTGAAAGCATGTATTTCCCATTGGTAACAGCTGTATGTACTCTGGTTGTAGAGGATTTTTATTTATCTGACAATAATTCCGTTTTTTATAAAAAAGAAAAGATTATAAATTTATGGCTCGATATTTGCCGTAACTAGCGGTAATTAGAATTTAATTATTGGAGAAATAATGGCGGAAGATACCCCTGAAATAACGGAAACTAAAGATGAGGCGCTGGAAATTTATCCGGTATTACCTCTGCGTAATACCGTTTTATTCCCTCAACAGATTATCCCCATTTATGTAGGTAGAGAACAATCTTTAAAATTGATTGCTGACCTCCCTAAGGGTGGCAAGAAGTACATTGTAGTGGTGGCTCAGAAGGACGGATCTGTAGAAAATCCCAAGGCATCTGACTTATATGAATATGGTACTTTGGCTATGGTGATGAAAGTATTTGATATGCCGGATAAATCAAGGTCTGCCATTGTGCAGGGCTTAGACAGGGTAAAAGTGAAAGAGTTTTTAAAACCTGACCCATATTACAAAGGTTTGGTAGAAAAAATTCGAGGTGTTGTAACTCCGTCTGCTGAAATTGAAGGGATAACCGTAAACCTCCAGGAAATTTTTAAAAAGCTCATAGACATTGCACCCTATCTCAGTGAGGAACAATTTCACGTATTAAGCAATATCCAAAATCCCGGGAAATTGGTAGATAAAGCAATTTCACTCATGAATATTTCCACCAATGAGAAGCAGGATATTTTGGAAGAACTGGACATTAAAAAACGATTGGAAAAATGTACCGTTCTCATTAATCGAGAAATTCATAGAATAGAATTGGGTGAGAAGATTCAATCAGATGTGCAGGATGAAATTTCAAAATCTCAGAGGGAATATTTCCTTCGTGAACAGATGAAAGCCATTCAGAAGGAGCTGGGTGAAGATACCGGTGGTGTTGAACTGGATGAATTGGATGAAAAAATTAAGACTGCCAAAATGCCTGAAAAAGTTGAAAAGGTTGCCAGGAAAGAATTGACACGCATGAAGAAAATTCCGGCTCAATCTCCTGAATATACGGTAGCACGTACGTATTTAGATTGGCTGGTTGAATTGCCATGGTCAAAGGAATCCAAAGATAATGAAGATATAAATTATGCCCAGAAAGTGTTAGATTCTGACCACTATGGGTTAACCAAAGTAAAAGAAAGAATTGTGGAGCATTTAGCAGTACGCAATTTGAAGAAATCTCGAGCCAAAAAAGGGGAACGGCTCAAAAGTCCAATTCTCTGTTTTGGGGGTCCTCCCGGTACTGGAAAAACTTCCATTGGGAAATCCATTGCAAATTCAATGGGGCGGGAGTTTGTTCGAATATCTTTAGGTGGTGTGCGGGATGAAGCAGAAATCAGGGGTCACCGCAGAACGTATATCGGAGCCTTACCAGGCAGGATAATTGCTAGTTTGAAAAAGGCCGGCACCAATAATCCCATATTCATGTTGGATGAAATTGATAAACTGGGAATGGATTTTAGGGGAGATCCATCCAGTGCTTTATTAGAAGTATTAGACCCTGAGCAAAATTTCTCATTTAATGATCATTACCTTGAAGTAGATTTTGACCTGTCAAGTATTATGTTTATCACTACTGCAAACCGGGTTGATAAAATACCTGGACCATTGAGAGACAGAATGGAAGTATTGGAGTTCTCAGGGTACATTATGGAAGAAAAATTGCAGATAGCAAAAGACCATCTCTTACCTAAACAGGTGAAGGAGCATGGACTTCGTAAAAAGGAAATAAAATTTTCTGATGAGTCCATTTGCCTGCTGGTTGAGTCTTATACCCGTGAGGCAGGTGTGCGTAATTTGGAGCGGCAGCTGGCAAATGTATGTAGAAAAGTAGCCCGTGAAATTACTGATGGAAAACGTAAAACTATCAATGTGGATCCTGAGAAAGTATATGAATATTTAGGACCAAAAAAATTCATTTCAGAAATTGCTGAACGAACTCAGCAGCCTGGTGTGGTAGTTGGTTTGGCATGGACTGCTTTCGGTGGAGATATACTGTTTATTGAGGCCACAAAAATGCCAGGAAAGGGTGCACTTAAACTCACTGGTAAATTAGGTGATGTAATGAAGGAGTCTGTACAAGCTGCCTATTCTTATGTTCGGGCAAATACTCATACACTTGGTATTGACCCTGCATTTTACAAAAAAATAGATATTCATGTGCATGTACCTGCAGGAGCAATTCCTAAAGATGGGCCTTCTGCTGGTGTGGCTATGATTACGGCGCTGGTTTCACTAATAACCAATAAACCGGTGAAAGAAAAGTTGGGTATGACAGGTGAAATTTCTCTCCGGGGAAATGTACTCCCCATTGGCGGATTGAAAGAAAAATCTACGGCGGCACATCGGTCTGGACTAACACATATTCTGGCTCCGGCTCAGAATGAAAAGGATTTAGTAGATATACCTAAAAAAGTATTAAAAGATTTAAAAATTTCCTTTGTAAAAGATGTATCAGAAGTGTTGAAATTAGCCCTTGGGTTGGAAGGTAAAAAACCTCCAAAATCTCAAAAAACACA
>CAJWYZ010000171.1 GCA_913049525.1 uncultured Fidelibacterota bacterium
GAATTTCTTTTTTACCTCGTTCTCTCGGACCAACCCCAGATAGAAAGAGTAAATTACCCACCTTTCGAGCATGGGGATATGAGCCTACAGGTTCCGGGGCATTTTCACTGGTAATTTTAATAATACTCATATTTTTACACACACATTTTTTATTTCTGTAAAAAACTGTAGCGATTTAAATCCACCCTCACGCCCCACACCTGAACTTTTCATTCCGCCAAAAGGAATTCGCAAATCCCTAAGCATCCAGGTATTCACCCAGACAATTCCTGAATCAATGGCGGCGGCAACGCGATGGGCGCGGCTCACATCTTTGGTAAACAAACTGGCAGATAAGCCGTATTTGGTAGAATTTGCCATTTCGATAACCTCTTCTTCTGATTTAAATGGAATCATTGAGACCACCGGGCCAAAAATTTCTTCCTGATTAGTTTTGCAATTAGCTGTCAGTCCATCAATAATGGTGGGTTCAATATAGTATCCATCTTTCAGATTACCTTTTAAAATTACCCTATTACCACCGGTGAGAATTTCACCACCTTCTTCCTTTGAACGCTCAATGCAGTTCAGGATTTTTTCCATATGCGGCTTGGATACCACTGCACCCAAATTACTCTTTTCATCTTTGGGGTCACCCACTTTTAAAGTCTGGGTTTCTTGAATGACGGCAGTCCTGAATTTATCATAAATGGATTCCTGAACAAATAGTCGGGAGCCGCAAAGGCAAATCTGCCCCTGGTTGGAAAAAGCCGCCTTGGCAGACATTTTTACTGCATTGTCAAAATCTGCATCCTCAAATATGATATTAGGATTTTTCCCTCCCATTTCCAGAGATAGCTTTTTAAACATAGGTGCGGCAACTGCTGCAATCTTTTCACCTGTGGCCGTTCCGCCGGTGAATGAAATGATGGGCACATCCGGATGACGGCTGAGAGCATCCCCTACTTTATGACCATAGCCATGAACAATATTGATTACACCCTTGGGAAAATCCGCTTTTTGACAAATCTTACTAAACAGGTAGGCGGTCATGGGCGTAATCTCTGATGGTTTCGCAACCACCGTATTGCCGGCTGCCAGGGCAGGCGCAATCTTCCAAGTGAGCAGGTACAGAGGAAGGTTCCAGGGAGAAATACAGCCAACCACACCCACCGGCTGACGCAGAGTGTAGTTGAGGGCTTTGCCATCCATCTCATGAATTTCGGAATCAAAATGCAACGATGCGGTGGCAAAAAACCTAAAATTCTCAGATGCCCGGGGGATATCCACTGATCGAGCCAGCCATTCAGGCTTACCATTATCTTTACTTTCGGCTTCCACCAGTTCATCAAAATGCGCTTTGATCTCATCAGCCAAATGCATGATATGATCATAGCGCTCATTCTTAGAAAGTTTACTCCATGATTTAAAGGCTTCTTTGGCAGATGAGACTGCCAAATCTATATCAGAAGAATCACTATCTGGAATTTGTGAATAAACCTCACCCGTTACCGGAGTAATATTATCGAAATAGTTACCAGAGATTGGTTCCGCGAAATCACCGTTTATGAAATTTTGAATCTTCAATCTTCTATCTTAAATTTTAAATGCAACTCAGTCTCCCACCATCAACTGCCAGGCTCACACCATTAATATATCCCGCTGTTGGTGACGCCAGAAAAGCGATAGCTTTGGCAGTTTCCTCAGGCTTTCCAAATCTGCCTGCCGGCACCTGAGCCAGCATACTGTTTGCAACTTCCTGTTCAGAATTACCAGAAGCATCGGTCCTGGATTTAATGAGAGATGATAATCGTTCTGTGTCCGTAAATCCCGGCAAAATATTGTTGACTGTAATTCCATCTTCTCCAACTTCAAATGAGAGTGTTTTTGCCCAGGATGCTACGGCTCCACGAATGGTATTTGACACGCCTAATCCGGGAATAGGTTGCTTTACTGAGGTAGAAATAATATTGATGACACGTCCATAGTTAAAATTTTTCATTCCTGAATGGAGAGCCTGGAATAAAATATGATTACAAATAAGATGACGGTTAAATCCGTTCACAAATTCATCCGGATTCGCTTGGATGATTGGTCCGCCTTTCGGACCACCAGAGTTATTTATAAGAATATGATATTTATTCCCATTTTGAACATGATTGGTAATTGTAGTTTTTATACTGGCATCGTCATCAAAGTCTCCCACTAAATACTGATGAGATTGATCTCCGTTAATCTTTAATTTGGCTATTGTAGATTTTAACTTTTTCTCATTACGGGCAAAGAGGGTCACATTAGCACCTAAGTTTGAAAATTCAATGGCTGTGGCTTGCCCAATACCTGAAGTGCTCCCACAAATAAGGGCATTGAAACCTTTGAGTGATGATGTCAAATTATTTTCCATGTGTAAAGTAGAATCCCAATTCTTTTTTAAGTTTTTCGGGTAATTTCGGCAATGAAGAACGGGGAATAATGTAGGTGGACAAATTGGCAATATCCCGGAATACTGAATGGTTTTCAGCTGTTTTCTTGAGATAGGCATGCCCGGCTGAACCACCGGTGCCTATTTTCACGCCAATCATTCTGAATACCAGAAGCCTGTGGCGATTACGCCAAGAAGTGAATAATTGATCAATATTGATAAGCTGATTTAATAAGCGGTGAGGAAGCTGAGTTATGGGCTCATCTCTATACAACTGAATAAATAAGGCACCTAAAGTAGCCTTCTGTGATAAACGGCGATGACCATCTTTTTGGAGTTTTTTATATTCATCCTCATCGAACAGCGCCTTATAGGTCCGCTGGATAATCTCATATTGTTTTAGACTATTATTAATCGTTTCATCATCAAATTGGGTGTTTGATTTAATTTTAGCTATATCATTTTCAACCATATCTTTTACGGCAGACTGATAAGATTCCCAGAAATTAAACTCGTCCATTTGCAGGAATGGTGTGCGTTCCAGCCAATTTTCCAACAATGCAAATAGTGATGGTTCATTCTCAGACTTGAGTACGCTTTCTACATCAGCATCATCCAATAATTGATTATAGCGCTGTTTGCCATACTGAATGCGGTCTTCTGGTCTCATTCCCA
>CAJWYZ010000172.1 GCA_913049525.1 uncultured Fidelibacterota bacterium
TCTTCCACCACCCTCCCCATTGAAATTACCGCTCATACCGTACCCATGCCTCCATTAAACCTTATAGCAGTTGTTGCTCAGGATAGTATCATATTATCATGGAATTCGTCACGTGGGCCAGGCGATAATTTATCTTATGTGGTTTTTCGTGATAATGATTCAATAGACTATGTTCTTAATGATACAAATTATGTAGATAAAAATATAGAGGGAGGACAGTCTTATACATATAAAGTCACCTGCAGAAATACTGTAGGGGAATCTTCAGCCAGTAATACAATATCTATTATGAGTTGGCCAGATGAAGAAAACGTAATAAGCTCTACAATTATGAATATTTATCCAAATCCCATTAGGCAGTCACAAGAGCTAACCATATTGTATGCACTAGATTCAGATTATACAAAACCAATTGTTAATCTTATCAATGTTCGGGGGGAAGTAGTCAACAGCATTAAATTATCTTCGTTTTCTAAGGGATGGCATCGGGAAAACATTAATTCAATTCTTAATACTAATCCATCTAATGGCATATATTTTATTTCTCTTCAACCAGATCAAGAATCTAGACACACTAAAAAGATTGCCATTTTAAATTAATGGAGGAATTCACCCTTTCTTCCAAATCTGAGGGGAAGTACCATGAAAAAGGTTCCATATTTTCTGCCTTAGCCATTCCCGTTTCTGCCATTGCTGAGGTAAAGGCAAATTTACAGCAACTAAAAGAACAATTTCCAGATGCGAGCCATATCTGTTATGGATATCGAATCAAGGAAAGAGGACGATTAGACGAATTTGCTACAGATGCGGGAGAACCAAAGGGGAGTTCCGGTTTACCTATTCTTAATGTATTAAAACGAAATCAAATTGTGGATGCAGTTATTTTTGTCGTTCGTTATTTCGGTGGAAGTAAATTAGGTATCCCCGGACTCATTAACGCCTACGGAATGGCAGCAGAAGGGACTATCGAAAATGCCAAGGTTAAAAAATGGGTACAATTAGAAAGAATTTCATTTATCTATAATTATGATCTGCAAAATAAAGTGGATTCAATCCTTCAGAAATTTAAAGTGAATATTATTAAATCTGATTTTGGGGAATCCATTCAAGTTGAATTGGAGATCGATGTCGAAAAAAATGAAGAATTGAGCAAAGAGTTGAAAGAAGCTTCAAACGGTACTATTAGGGTAATACAAGCTTTCTAGATCATTTATGACTGTCATACAATTAATTTAACTAAGGATTGGATCCCGAACACCTGCCTGTTCAAACCCCCTTGCTCTCAGATAACAGGAATCACATTCACCACAGGGAACATCTTCATTCTTATAGCAGCTCCAGGTGAGGTGGAGAGGAGCATTTAGGGCTATCCCTTTTTCCACAATTTCTTTTTTTGACAAATTAATGAGTGGAGTAATAATTTTTATTTGTGTTCCAGGTTTAGTGCCAGTATCAATGGTTTGTTCAAAGGCATCAAAAAAAGATCGTCTGCAATCCGGGTAACCAGATGAATCTTCTTCTACAGCTCCCACATAAATAGCCTTAGCTCCCAATACCTCTGCCCAACTGGTGGCGGCGGCTAAAATATTTGCATTACGGAAAGGAACGTACGAAATTGGAATGTCATCACTTTCCAAATCAGCATTGGGAACCTGAATGCTTTCATCCGTAAGACAAGAAGCACCGATATCAGAAAGGTGGGAGATATTCACCACTAATTTTTTATTCACCTGATAGTGATCAGCAATCTCATTAAATGCCATCAGCTCTCTGGACTCTGTCCGTTGACCATAATTAATGTGCAGAAATGCTGGTTTATAACCATGCGCAATGGCAGAAGCTACTGTAACACAACTATCCATTCCACCGGAAACCAATATGACCGCAATTTTCAATGAAAAATGACAATTGATAATTGAAAAAGTGCCAATAATTCAACATTCCGCAATCTTAAATCTTCAATCATTAAACTCCTTGTTTGTCCGGACTCCATATCATCTTATGCATTTGCATTTGCATCCTCACCGGCAGGTTTTCAACCAATATCCATTCTACAATCAGTTGTGGGTCAATTTTTTCAAAGGTGGGAGAAAATAATAAGGTGCATATTTTGTCCAGAGAATATTCTATAATTCTATCTCTCGCCCAATCAAAATCTTCTCTATTACCGATAACAAATTTTACTTCATCGTGAGGTTGGAGGTCTTCCACAATGGACCATAAATTCTTCTTTTCCATTGTGCTGGATGGGCATTTAAAGTCCACTATTTTAATGACCTTTTTAGGGACATCTGAAATAGAGAGTGACCCACCCGTCTCTAACATGACTTCGTAATTACTATTTATCAATTCATTGAGAAGGTTAATACATTTATCCTGAAATAGAGGCTCACCACCAGTGACCTCTACTAAATTGCAGTCCCATTGTTTAATTTCATTCATGATATGAGTAATTTCCATATCTTTACCTTCATAAAAGGTGTATTCCGAATCACAGTAAGTACAGCGCAGATTACAATAGGTGAGACGTATAAAAATACAGGGTCGTCCCGCATGGGTGGACTCTCCCTGAACCGAGTAATAAATCTCATTTATCTTCAATGCCATGGGAAAATTTAATCTAAGTAATTATTCCGCTTTTCATGATTCCCGAACCTTCTACAGAAGAGGATGTAATGAGCGAATTACATTCAACCCCTTCATTATTAAATGCTGAGACCATAGCAGATTCAATTTTTCCAGCAGCCTTTTGTGAGTTGGTAATAGCAAAGACGGTGGGACCTGAGCCTGAAATAGTCATTCCATGGGCACCGGCTTCTAATGCCGCTTCCTTTGCTTCGGGAAATCCCGGTATTAACGTTGATCGGGTGGGCTCGATAATATAATCAAATAAATTATCTTTAAGTAAATTATAGTCATTTTTACAAAATGCGGCGGTAATGCTTGCTGTGTTGGCCATATTAACAACAAAATCTGATAGGCTAACATTGTCCGGCAGTATTTTTCGGGAATCCTTAGTGAGGATTTTAACTTTTGGCATTACCA
>CAJWYZ010000173.1 GCA_913049525.1 uncultured Fidelibacterota bacterium
GATGTAATAATAATATTGACTCCCACAAGCGGAGTTTGAGAACCACCTTCCTTTATCAAACCAGCTATTTTACCAGTTGTTCCGGAGATAAGAAATGAGCTAAATAAAACACTGGCTGAAAATAATTCAAGTATTTTTAACCGTTTTGAAATTGATGATTTTTTTATTCGCATTTTTTATTAAGCATCCATAGTAAAAAATAAAAAACTGTTATTAGGCTCTCTCAATTTACATTTGGTATGCTAAACATACTATTGTAATTTATAAATAATATTTTAGCCACTCTTATCTACTATAATTTATATGATCGCAACAAAATTATAGCCATCATGATCAGAAAACGCCTTTATTTAAGCTTAAGCCCACATGTACATTTAAATAGCGACTCACAATCCAGCCAAATATTGTGTCTCCTAAAATGCCTGACATGAATTTCAGAGTTTAAATCACAGTCAAAGCGAACGATATTGCTCCACAGTTTTACCGTTGGCTAGGAGATAATATTTGATCCCCAGGTAAATTATCAATCATTATGATAAACTTCTTCCATTTGTGACCATTGTTCATCAGGCTGCCGGTTTTTCAAAGGTATCTGGCAGGGATCGGTAAGTTCCCACCATCTTTGGTTCTCTGGCTCATTTTTCAGTTGTTCCATATCATGGTCAAAATCAGACCCAACATACTCAAAATAACTGAATAGAAAATATTTACCATCATCAAACTGGTGCAGAAAGATAGAGTAATTCTTGATATTATGCTTGGTAAGCAAATGCCGAACACCGGGATGCGAATCTGAATGGAGGGCTTTATATTCCTCCAGCTTATCAGCTTTCAGTTCAATTACATTTCCAAAACGCTTGATATTGTATGTCTTGCTCATTTTAATCCTTTTTTTCTATTTTTTAATAATTTGTTATCATTGGTTGCTAACAGTGAACTGCCAAACGTGTCCGCTTTCTATTCTATCAGCATTGTAGGCATCGACACGCCAAAAATAGGTTTCCCCAGGCTCTAACTCCGGTGGTGTAAAGATGTTGCTATTCTGCTTATCGAAATATAATTTTGATTTAGGATCGGCATTTCGCACGGCTTCCCTGTCACCACCAAAATAAACCGCGTGGATATTTGATTTATAACCATTTAACCACATAAGATCTGCGTCAATCTTCACATCTGTTGCTCGATCCGGGGGTATGGGCGTGGAAGCATGGGGATACTGAAAACCGGGAATCCAATAATTTTCATCTCCAAATTCATAGGGCCCGATATCGGGTGCTTTTCCAAGATAAGACGATTGATTTAATTCTGAAAATTCAGTATTAGTGATGATGGTTCCAGCATCAATAATCGCAGAATTAGCCCGAGGGCGAAAATCCAAGTTTTTTGGATCTCGCAGATGTAATTCAACTGCATCAACAAGATTTGTCACCTGTTTGCAAATTGGTTGAACGTCCTTGCGACCATTTGCACTAATGCGATTCGACAAATTATTGGCCATAATGGTATTCTTGTTGGTGCTTTTCCATTTTGGCGCAATCATCGGGATAAGTCCTAATGGGCTATTGAAACATAAGTTGTTTGCTGCCAAGTGCTTGTCGCCTTTCAATATAATACCACTACTGTTCCAAGTTACATTATCTAAAACCTGCCCTCCGCCATTGACCGTCTTCGGGTTCAGTCCCGCGTCAAACCGGATGCCCATCTTGAGTGTGGAATGTGCCCAGTTACGGCGAACAATGGGAGGATTTTTAACGGTGAAGCCACCCATCTGAAATCCAGACCCATCATGCTGCAAACTGCCGTTGTTAAAGATATGATTATACTCAATAAGACCCCCATTGCGGAATCCTCCTGAAGCACCGGCATTGTACACCGTACAGCGCCTAATGGTAGTTTGAAGGCTAACTTGAACTGAATGGGCGGCTCCCAGGCAGCTATAATCAATGTCATGAAAAAGGCAGTTTTCAATAATGTCGTTACCACCTTTAATCTTCAACGCCATGCCATCAGTGTATTCAAACCGACAATTAATAATACGGTTATTGGATTCAGCTTTATTCCCTTTGTTTTTTATTAATGGCGATTCAGGTACATCCAAATTCCCAAGTACTCTTTTTGAGTAGGCCGGATAAAGTTGTTGTGAGTTTTCTATTGTTATATTTTCAGATGACGCTATTCTAAATGTGGCTCCAAAAAAGTCAATTCCACGAAAATGCAGATAACGGGATTTATCAATTATTAATGTATAAGACATCACTTTTCCACGAACATTTTTCCCACCGGGATTTTTTCTGTCAGGAGGAATGAAATAGACTGTTTTGGTAACTGGATCGAACCACCACTCCCGTGGTACATCCAGACACATGGGACCTTCAAAATAGTAATAAGATTGTCCGTTTTTCTGATTTTTCTTCTCCCAAAAATCAGGACGGAAATCATTTGGGTTACACCACTTTCTGGCAGACTTCTGAAGCGAACCGCTATTGGCAAATGTAGTGTCATAATTAAAATATTCCTTCCCAGACTCATGGTCAGTCACTACACTGGCAAATGACATCCAGGACGCAATATTCATTATAGCAATGGCACCGGTGAAGTCTACCCCGGTTTCCGCCAGAGACTCTGTGTTAAAGCCGTCTTTTATATTCTGATGATAATAACCATCTTGTTTTTTCTGACGTTCACGTTTTGAATCAAAAGGACGCTCATCGTAAATGGTTCCAGGCACACTTTTCTTGGAACCATGGCGATAAGTTTCCTTTAACCTCCAGAAATTTTCGTCAGCCATATGGGCGTTTGGCCAGCGGGCGGTAGTCATCATACTATCTTCGTAAAATAGCTGCCATATATCAAAATTCAATTGGGTAGAAAAAACTCCCTTTTTACTAGCCTCCCAGTTACTGGTGATAGATCTGGTCCCATCTAAAATGACTTTCTCATCCTTATAGGCGGTAAATA
>CAJWYZ010000174.1 GCA_913049525.1 uncultured Fidelibacterota bacterium
TACGATTCCGGTATAGCTCAGTTGGTTAGAGCAGCGGACTGTTAATCCGCGTGTCCGAGGTTCGAGTCCTCGTACCGGAGCAACCTAATGGTAACACGAACCCAAAAGCCTCTTTAATTAGAGGTTTTTTGTTTTATCAATTCATTTTTTGAGTAGTTATCAATAAGTATTGATTATTTTAAATTTACAAATGAAATCCTAAATAATAATATGCAATTCAAATTCAAATTAATACTATCAATGATAATAACAGCAATAACTTTAAGTTATTGTTTTCACGAAATAAAAGAGGGATATTTTTTAATTTCCTTTAGGCCTCATTACTTGCCAATTGATTATCCAATGTCAGTATTTGACCCTGCCCAAAACATTTTTTCTGACAAAGGTGCCTGGTTTGGATTTGCTTTACCAGATGATAAAAATATAAATTCAGGATTTGTTGGTCCCTATTTAATACATTATAAAAATGGCGCTTGGTTAAGTAAATCTCTGATCAATCTTAAGCCCGTAAAAAAGTCTAGTGATTTGTTAGTGGATGAGGAATCCTCGAATGTTTTTTTTGATACAGGGGAGTTGCATTTGAATATGAAGTATAATAATGGAGTTTATATTGACCAAACGCTTCAATATATTTCTGCAAACTCGGTACTTATAAATGCCTCAATTCATTCAGATATAGAAATTGAAACTGAACTTCAGTGGTTTGGAGAATTATTAATCGATGAGACAAAATATGAAAACATTGTTGGTGGATTCCAATTTAGTTTAGATAATGGATTAATTATTCAAGCTCGTTTTTCAGACCCACATATTGAGTTTAATCTTTCAGAAAATGGCTATGAAAGTTTTACTACAAATCCAATCAATATTGGCAAAGAGCCATATACTATTCAGGCAATAATATCTATTTTCCAAAAAAATGATACTATGGATGCAGAGATAGAATTTGTTCAGTCAGTCTTCATCGATTCTAATAGAATTATGGTGAAACACAAAAATAGATGGGATAGATATGCATTATCGATTTCTAGTATCAACAAAGATACTCCAAAGGATGTATTCGTATCTCAGCAATCAATTGCTGTAAAAAGTATACTTACTCTCATTAATAATTGGCGGGCACCTTATGGCGAGCTCAAACATGAAGGGTTGTTTCCCTCTTATGCTCGTGGTTATTTCAGGGGATTCTGGGCATGGGATTCCTGGAAACATGCTGTTGCCTTGGCTCATTTTGAACCGGATGTGGCTAAAAATCAGGTACGGGCTATGTATGATTTTCAAGATCAACATGGTATGATCGCCGACTGTGTTTTCCCGGATACAACTATAGAAAACCACAACTGGCGAGATACAAAACCGCCCCTTTCGGCCTGGGCGGTCTGGTCAATTTATGAGCAGACAAAAGACAGCTCATTTGTGGCAGAACTGTACTTTAAAATCTTAAAGTACCATGAGTGGTGGTATAAAAACCGGGATCACAATGGCAATGGTTTATGTGAATATGGTTCCACAGATGGAACAGAAATTGCCGCGCGCTGGGAAAGCGGAATGGATAATGCCGTCCGTTTTGATCATATTAAAATGGTGGAGAATAATGAGAGCGCCTGGTCAATGGATCAGGAATCGGTAGATCTTAATTCCTATCTGTTTGCGGAAAAACATTATTTAAAGAATATGGCTGAACTCCTGGGTATGGCTGAAGACGTTGAAAAATATAAATCAGAAGCAGCCCAATTAAAAAAACAGATCCAGACATTAATGTATGATCCAGATGATGGTTATTTTTATGACATCAGGCTCGAAGATGGATCTTTCGTAAAGGTGAAAGGTCCCGAAGGCTGGATCCCTCTTTGGGCAGGGATTGCTTCAAGGGCTCAAGCTGAGGCAGTGATTGAAAAATTAATGGATCCCAATATTTTTAATACCAAAATTCCATTCCCAACCCTGGATGCCAGTCACTCTGAATTTAACCCAGAGAAAGGTTATTGGCGGGGACCGGTGTGGATGGATCAGGCATATTTTGCTTTAATGGGAATGAAAAAGTATGGTTATGAAAATGAAGTATTAAAACTCACTTCCAAATTATTTAATGAAATTCAATATCCCGCATTATACGAAAATTATCATCCTATTACAGGTGAAGGTTTAAACTCACCCCATTTTAGCTGGACAGCCGCTCATCTGTATTTAATGTATATTGAAATATTAAGTCAGAATTAATTGGCAATCCAGGTCAAAGCAAGATAAATAATCATCGTCATAAAAATAATTCCAGCAGATACTTTCTTGGCTGATTTCCAGGGTGTCATATCTATCGGAGAAACTTCTCTTTCTTCGCTCTTGGAAATTTCTTCTATCGATTTTGGATTAAAATAACCGATTAGCAGCATCACTATAATTGATGAAGCAAAACTGATAAAGTATCCATGCAGCCAATGTAGATTCCCATCGCTATTGGCTAATAATTGCGGTACATCCTGTATGGTTATGAAAGTGAAAAAGGAATAAGATCCTATCCCTACGATCATTCCCACCTTTGCAGCTATAGAGGGAATTCGTTTGGTGAGAATACCTAAGAGAAAAATACCAATAATAGGTACAGAGTATAAACCATTTACCTTCTGAAGATATTCAAATATGGACTGCATCTGTGCCAATAACGGCGAAATACAAATGGAGGTAATGGCAAGTCCAATTCCAAAATATTTCCCAATCTTTACAATCTGTTCGCCGGTGGCATTCCTATTGATGTATCCATGATAAAACTGTAGCGAGAACAGTGTTGATGCGCTGTTTAGAGCACTGTTGAATGAACTGAGTATTGAGCCCATCAGTACTGCTGCAAAGAGTCCCAACGACCAATCAGGGAGGATATGACGCACAACGGTGCCATATGCCTGATCTTGTTTGTCAATGGTAAGGTCGGTCATATGCAGGGCAATGATCCCGG